>CADBPJ010000172.1 GCA_902796445.1 uncultured Ruminococcus sp.
AAGAATAATATCGGTATTTGTGATGAGATTTATAAAATCGGCAACATTGAATATGTAAATACAGTTATGCAAAATGATGAAATTTCAAACTAACTTAGGAGGAACCAAGGTTGAAATACAAAATAATCGGCTTAACCACCACAGCCTTGGTGCTTTTGGCGGTAACCTTAGTAAGTCTTATAATTCCTGAAGATAACGGCACAAGATACATAGAGCATATTATAGCAGAAGAAAAAACGGATTGTGAATCACATACAAACAATGCGTTTTGTACGCATCTGCCTATTGTTATGATTGATACTCAGGGTGTATCAATTCCAGGACGTCCGATATACGATGAAAACCATGTCAAAATAGGTCATATTCTTGCCGAAGACAATTCAGAGGTAATCACTGCAAAGATTAAGACTTTTGATAATGAAAATCATAACAATCATATAAACGACACGCCCACTTTGTCTTCTGACATAAAAATAAGATATCGTGGAAATTCTTCAAGATCATTTGACAAACCAAATTACTACATACGACTCATCAATGAAGATGGAACAAATAACTCACAAAGTTTTATTGGTATGGATGCGCATCACGAATGGACACTTCATGGTCCTTTTCTTGATAAGAGTCTTATCCGTAATTATATGTGGTATAATATTGCGGGAGAAATTATGGAATATGCCCCAAATGTCAGATTTTGTGAAGTTTATGTTAACGAACAATATCAGGGATTATACCTTGCTGTAGAAACAATTACAGCAGGAAAAGAGGGTGCAAGACTTAATATTGAACTGAATAAAAAGGATAATAGTTTTTCCGGCTATATTATAAAGCTCGACAAAGGTGATACCTATAATTTACAGAACATTATGCCTTTTACGAATTATGCGCTAAGAACCCATATGCAGCACGAAATCGTGTATCCGGGCGAAAAAAACATTACGCACGAACTCCACAAAGCAATCAAGGATGATTTTTCATTCTTCGAAAAAACTCTTTATTCCTATGATTTTGACAATCCTAAGTATGGTTATGAAAATTTCATAGATGTTAACTCTTTTGTGGACTATTTTTTGATTAACGAACTTACAAGTAACTATGACGCTGGCTGGATGTCAACCTATATGTATAAGGACATTGATGGCAAGTATAAAATGTGTGTCTGGGATTTTAATTCCGCGTGCGATTTTTATCAGGATTCAGTAATGGACTCAAATCATTTTGAAATGCAAAATTGTTTGTGGTATGTTATGCTCATAAAAGATGAAGCCTTTGTGGACAGAATAATTCAAAGATATTGGGAACTAAGAGAAACCGTTTTCTCAGAGGAATACTTATATAAATTTATTGATGAAACAGTGGCATACCTCGACGATGCTATAGACCGAAACTATTCAGTATGGGGATATACATTCAACCCCCAATATGATATGCTCAGTCCAATAAACAGAAATCCGAGAACTTATGAAGACTCTATTTCACAGATCAAAAACTTTTTACATACTCGTTTATCCTGGACAGATAAAAACATTGAAACCTTAAGACAATACAGCAGTTCATCAAAAATTAAAAAGTTTAATGAAAATGCAAACTAGGAGGAGATACAAGTGAAAAAATATATAATTTCTGTATCATTGATAATACTTGTACTTCTTGCAGCGGATTTTGCATATTTTCATCTTGGTATATACTTTGTGTCACACGACGATAACCTTGTTGATTTCTTTATAAAAACAGAAGGAAAAGAAATTTATATGATTGAAGATGGCAAGGAAATTCCTTTTGAAATCCGTGGTGTCAATATGGGGTCAGGCGAACCGGGTGAATGGTCCACAAACTTTTCTATTGATAAAGAAACCTATAAAAGATGGTTTTCATATATTCAGGAAATGGGTGCAAATACATTAAGAGTGTATACGATTCAAAACGATACGTTCTACAATGCTTTTTACGAATACAATAAAGACAGGAGCGAACCACTATATCTTATTCATGGTGTATGGGTAAATGACTATGTTCAAAATTCTCGTCTGGATGCTTACAGCACCGAATTCTATGAAACTTTCAAGCAAGACTGTAAGATAATGGTAGATGTTATTCACGGAAAAAGAAAGATAAATCTCGGCAGAGTTGGGAGCGCCGGTCATGGTACATACCGAAAGGATATTTCGCGTTGGGTTATCGGATACATCCTTGGTGTCGAATGGGAGGACCTTACAGTAGCATATACCGATGATCTCTATCAAGGAATAGACGGCTATACTTCATATAATGGAAAATATATGTATACTAAAGAAGGTGCAAGTCCTTTTGAGGTAATGTTAGCAAGGGTTGGAGATGCTGTAATTGAATACGAAACTAAACGTTATGGTCAGCAAAGACTTATCGCCTTTTCAAATTGGCCAACTACTGACCCGTTTAAATACCCTGATAATATAAAAAACTTTTTTATGAAGTGTGCATTTGTTGATGTGGAAAATTTGAAAACCACCGAGCTTGTAAAAACAGGGCATTATGCTTCATATCACGTTTATCCGTATTATCCTGATTATTTAAGCTTTTCGGACGACTGGACTCAATTTGGTATTGGAGAAAAAGGAAAATACTTTGATGCTCACGGACGCTTAAATACATATAAAGCATATCTGACTATGCTCACAAATCACCACTCTGTTCCTGTTGTTATATCTGAATTTGGTGTATCTACAGGCAGAGGAATGGCACAGAGAGATCGAAACACCAACAGAAATCAGGGTAATACAGCAGAACATGAACAAGGACAAGCACTTATTGACTGCTGGAATGATATTAAACAATCAGGATGCAATGGTGGATGCATATTTACCTGGCAAGATGAGTGGTTTAAAAGAACTTGGAACACTATGTATGCAGTTGACTTGAAAAGGACTCCGTATTGGTCAGATTACCAGACAAACGAACAGTATTTTGGACTTCTGTCATTTGATCCAGGAAACGAAAAATCTGTCTGCTATGTAGATGGAGATGTGTCCGAGTGGACAGAAGAGGATAAGGTTATAAAAGGTTCTTGCGAACTTTCTTTAAAGTATGATGAAAAATTCGTATATTTCCTTGTAAAAAAAGAAAGTTTTAATTTTAAAAATGAAACTTTATATATCCCTCTTGATGTTACTCCAAAAAGCGGAAGTAACTACTGTAGCAACTACGGTTTGAAGTTTGACAGGGATTGTGATTTTGTTTTTGTGGTTAATGGAATAGATAACAGTCGTATTCTTGTTCAGGAAAGATATGAAGCACTAAGATCAACATATTCTCAAAATGTTGATAATTATGATACATATACTTCTGGGAATGTTCCCGATAAAAATTCTGCAAAATTTGTGCCTGTAAATATGATTTTACAAACTGCCACTGCGCTGATATATAATGATAACACAGCTACTGCAGAAATTTATGAAACAGGTAAACTTTTATATGGCAACGCAAATCCAAAAAGTGAGGAATTTAATTCTTTGGCAGATTTTTATGCAAACGGTGATTATATTGAAATTAAGATCCCGTGGCAAATCCTGAATTTTGCCGACCCGTCAAGAATGGAAATTCACGATGACTATTATGACGGAAATTATGGTGTTGAATATATTAATATTGATAAAATATATGCTGGAATTGGTATTGGAAACGAAAGAATTGAACTTAGTGAAATAAATCTTAAAGGTTGGGGAAATAAAGTAACATATCACGAAAGATTAAAAAGCTCATATTATATAATGCAGAATTTATGGAAGGAGGGTGCAATGAAATGAAAATAGAGATAATGATTTATACTTATATTGCAATTTGTGTAAGTATGATTTTATACTATATAATCTATGTTTTCATTTTAAAGCACAGAGAGCGTGCCCTTATTTCCGATTCAAAAAAAATGGGTGCTATTGTTTCAGAGCAGATAGAAGTTCTGAAAAATGGCGGTGAAATATCCGAAAAACATAAAAAATATCTTTTTCGTGAACTTGATAAAACATCAGGAATTACTGCTTTTGATAAAGCACTGGAAGGTATATTTGAAAAAGAGCCTATTCTAACCGAAAAGTATCTTGTGGACACTTTCTCTGTTTTTGAAAGCCTTACTCATAGATACATAAATAAGGATACTCTTAAAATTGCATATTTTCCATACATACTGCAAAAATACAACATCTTAAAGCACGATGAAGAAGGGAGACTTACGGATATTTTGCTTGAGTTGTTGCGGTCCGTAAATGTTTATTGCAGAGAAAATACACTGAAGGCAATTTACAGTATTAGAAGGTCCGAAATTGTTGTTTCGGCTCTTAAAGTTATTGATAAAAACTTGTCCTTTCATCACCCCAAGCTTATTTGTGACGGACTTTTAAACTTCAAAGGTGATAAAGAAAACTTAAAAGAAATGCTTTTTGAAAGCTTTAACGCATATTCCACCGGAATGCAGCTTAATATTTTGAATTACTTCCGTTTTGGTAATATCCGCTGTGATAAAGAAATGTTAGAACTTTTAACAAGTGAAAAAGCAAACAACGAGCTTCGCTTTTCAGCAATCAGGTACTTTGAAAAATTCCCGAATGATGGGGCTGGGAGTGTTATTCAGGCGATTGCGGAAAATATGGAAGGGCGTACATGGGAATATCAGGCAATTGCATCTTCTGCGCTCAAGTCATATCCCGGGGATGTTACCTTCAGAATTTTAGTCAAAAACCTTTCAAGCTCTAATTGGCACATAAGGCAAAACAGTGCCATAAGCCTTGAAAAGCTTGGATATACATATCACGATCTTATCAGCGTTTTTGACGGCAATGACAGATATGCCAGAGAAATTATGCGCTATCGTCTTGACAGAAGAACCGCTGAAAGTGAGGCAATGAAAGTATAATGGAAATGGAAACAATTAAAAATATTTTCGATATTATCAGCGTCTTGTTTTTGGTGTACTTAATAGGATATTCAACCTTTTTGTTTTTGTCAGTAGTCGTAGGAGCATCAACCCTATATAAAAAGAAAATGCAGGATAGACTTATGAATAAGTTTACCGATAATTACTTCGTTCCTATAACAATTGTAGTTCCTGCATATAACGAGGAGGTAACGGTTGTCCAGACAGTAAAATCTCTGCTTTCCCTTGATTACAGACTTTATGAAATTGTGGTAGTGGATGACGGCTCAAAGGATGAAACTTCAAGGATGATGATAGAAGGGTATAATATGCATCCCGTAAGACGACCTCTGCACAGAAGTATCCCGTGTCAGCCTGAGGAGTTTATCTATGAATCCCACGAACAAAAGGTCCCACTAACGCTAATCCGAAAGAAAAACGGCGGCAAGGCAGATGCACTTAATATGGGAATTAATGCGGCACAGTATCCTTATTTTATCTGTATGGATGCCGACTCTGTACTCCAATATGATTCTCTTCAAAAGCTTGTAGTTCCCGTTTTAGAGGAAGAAAATGTGGTTGCAGTTGGCGGAACAGTAAGACCTTGTAACGATGTTACCTTAAAAGACGGAAAAGTTGTAAAATACAGACTTCCCAAAAACATTCTTGCTTGTATGCAACTATTAGAATATGACCGTTCGTTCTTGGCATCAAGAATTTTGTTTGACCATTTTAATGGCTCTCTCATTATTTCGGGAGCATTCGGAATGTTCAAAAAAGAAACGGTTATTGCAGCAGGCGGCTATGACCACGGCACAATGGGCGAAGATATGGAGCTTGTGGTAAAGCTTCATTCCTACTGCCTTACAAATCAGATTCCATATTCCATCAAATATGCAACTGATGCGGTATGTTGGACGCAGGTGCCCGAAAAATTAGGCGATCTGAAAAAACAAAGAAAACGCTGGCATCTTGGGCTTTTCCAAACAATGTGGAAGCACAAAAAAATGATGGCAAATCCTAAATTCGGTGCAGTTGGTTTTATTTCATATATGTACTTTTTGCTGTATGAATTACTTTCACCGTTTATTGAAGTTTTCGGCGTGTTCACAATGGTAGCGGCATTCTTTTTAGACTTACTCAATTTGCCGTTTATGCTCCTATTTATGCTGATTTATGCCGCATACAATTCAATTCTGACACTCACGGCATTCTTTTCGAGAATACAAACCATTGATTTGACAGTTACCTTCAAGGACTGTATGAAAGCCATAATGCTTTGCTTCTTTGAGGTTACAACGTTAAGGTTTATAATGGCATTTGTAAGACTTACGGCGTTCAAGGGCTATAAAAAGAAAAAACTTGATTGGGGACGCATTGAACGAAAGAAGATGAATATTTAACAGAGGCGAGGTGATTTGATAAATGAGAAAATGTATGATTGCAATATTCCTGCTGATTATTTTTGGTGCTTTGCCGGTTTTTGCAGAGGTTTATACTACTGAAAAAACCAATGGGTTTGGAGACTGTATCTATGTAGCAGGAAGTCCTGACAATTATCCGGTTGAATTCTATGACGAGGAAAATAACGCATACTGTGGTATCATTCCCGATATGCTGAGGATTATCTCTGAACGCTCTGGTGTGGATTTTGTTTATATTAATGGCAATAAAGCTGATAAAAATATAATGGGAGAAAACTTGCAGGTGGAGATCGTTTCTTCTTCCGAAAATATCAGCACCCTGCCCTATTATAAGGATTATTTAGAGCTCGTATCCTTTGAAAAAGACGGTAAAACAGTGAAATCTGGTCTTGTTTTCACAAGCCTTACGGATGATGTACTTATTTCAAAAACCAAAGCAGCAGCAAGTGAGATCCCGGAAGATGTCAAAAGCGGAATATATCTTTCTTATGTGGCGGAAAATGCAAAGATAAATTACATTTGGATTGTAATAGCACTTGTTTTTTGCTTGAGTCTGCTTGCCTCTGTAATTCTGCTGATTTTTCGCATCAAACGCATCCGCAAAGAAAATGAGGCGGATAAGATGACAGACTCCGAGACCGGAATGGGAAATCTGCAATTTTTCAAATATCATTTCAGATACACTATAAGCGATATCTCAAGAAGCCTTTATTATATTGCATGTATTATTTTAGACAGCAGCTATCTTCGTTCTTATCACGGCGACAGTTCTTTTGACGATGTACTCAAATACACAGCATCCGTTCTTTCGGAGCATACGGGCGACAGAGAAATCTCTGCACGAATTACCGAAAACGGCTTTGCCTTTGCGTTTCAATCAACAAATGATGATGACGCAAAAAAAAGACTCACCGAAGTTATGAATAAGCTCAACAGTTTTGAAGCTGTGAAGGAGAAAAACAACAAACTTGTGTTTCACTCTGCCGTTTTTCATCTTGGAAGTTCTGACAGAAATTGTGAAATTCTTCTTTTTAATCTCAGAAAGAACTGTAACAGAATTTTTGGTACGGAAAAGCAGATTGTTTTCTGCGATATTCATTCTATGAATATGATTCAAGAAGAAAAGAAAATCACCGAAAGCATCTTGAAGGGGTTTGAGAAAAACGAATTCAAGATGTATCTGCAGTTTATTGTTGATAACAAAACCAAGAAAATTGTTTCAGCAGAAGCTCTTTCAAGGTGGGATAGTCCTGATAAAGGACTTGTTGGTCCCGGTAAATATATTGGGAACATGGAAATAGCAGGGCTTATAAGCAAGCACGACTTTTATATGTTTGAGCTTGCCTGTCGTCAGCTTGAAAAATGGAAGGGTACGGCTTTTGAAAATATTGCTCTTTCCTGTAACTTTACAAGAATAACCCTTTCGGAAGAAAATTTTATTGATAAACTCAAAATGATTTCAAACAGTTATTCTTTTGATAAATCAAAGATTGCTATTGAAATTACCGAAGATGCTATGGAAAAGGACAGAGAAACTGCAACGAATAATGTAAAGTTGTGTAAAGAAATTGGGTTCAGAGTGTATCTTGACGATTTGGGAAGCGGCTACACATCCCTTGCCAATTTATGTGATTATCCAATCGATGTTGTAAAAATCGACCGTGATATTTTACTCAAAACCGAAAATGAAAAAGGTAAAGACCTGTTTACAGGAATTATTGCTCTTGCGCACAGCCTGAATATTAAAGTTATTTGCGAGGGTGTAGAAACAGAAGAACAAAACACACTTGTATCTTCATCTGCTTGCGACTTTGTTCAGGGATGGTATTATTCCAAAGCACTTCCTTTGGAGGAATGTGAGTCATTTATAGATAAATATGAAAATCGGTGATCATTTAGCATAACAAAAAAATATGTATATCCAAGCGATATACGCTTCATAAAATATTTCATGTACTACACCGAAGCCTATCACTCCGCAAAGTGATAGGCTTTTTTTGTTGCTGATTGCATATATTGACAATCATTTTAGTATTTGATAAAATAATTTTGAAATACAGGAACATTTTACATATACCTATGTCGTTATATATTAGATAACACTATTCTCGGAAAGGAAGTGAATAAAAATGGATATGAAAGTACATCTCCCTGCGGTTACTTTACCCTTGGAAAAAGGTTTGGAGTATTATTATGCTAATTCAAAGTTCTTGCCTATCTTTTACAGAATCCCAAAAGAGATTTTGGAGGTCAGAGGTAAAGAGCTTATGTGGATTCCTCGCACACCGGCTTCAGCCTTTTATGATGCAGAGGTTATAAGATTTGTGGAAAGTGATATTTTTATGAACGGGCTTATAAACTGTGTCGCATATATGGTGTGGCCGTATTTGAATGTAAGTCCAAAAATGGAAGTCTATTCAAATCACGACCCTGCTTGGATAATTGCTTACTCTCTGCCGATATGGATAAGAGGCTTTATTGACTATGACGGAATGTGGGATGCAAGAGAACTAAAATCACAAGTTGACTCTTTTCTTCATTTTAAGTATTCATATATCCCTATGGAAGAATCTCAGAAACGACTTTCATATATTGTACCGCAAGTGCTGAAGCAATACAATATTGATAAGGTTATTGAGGTAATAAAAGAAAACCGCTGTTTTGAAGATTTTGTAGAAAACTGGGAAAGTAATCAAAAAATTGATTTTCTTCGTAAATGGTATCATAAGAGAACTAAGCACCCTATTGTGTCGCTTGATGCGGAAATCGAACAATATACCAAGTATAATAACGGACAGGAGTTGGATTTTGAAGATATTACAGCAAACACAGAGGAACAAGTATTATCGGAGGTGATGGTAAAACAGTTTACGGATAGCTTGTCTGAAAAGGACAAAAAAATACTTGAAATGAGATTGGAGGGGCATACACAAGAAGAAATTTCAGAAGCACTCGGTTACAAAAACCACAGCGGAGTTCAAAAAAGAATAACAAAGATAGGCATAGCTTATCAGAAGTTCGCCAATGTCGATTTAGGCTTTGACGAAGAAAACTAATACATCTATTGATTGAAAATTGGTAGGTGTATTTTTTATGCTCAAAATTAAATTTGTGATATTAAAATTAAACTTGTTTTGACACTCTATAACACCAATTTCATATCAAAAGTAGCGGCATTTTTACTGATGGAATTTTCATTTCAGCGGTTGGTGTCGCTTTTTTTATTATACTGACGGCACTTATTAAAAAGTGGTGTCAAAAATCAAAATTTATGACACAAGAAGGAAACACAGATGCGAAACAAAGTAAGAAATTATTATTGCAGAGAACCACCAAATGGCGGAAATGGCCTTATTGCAGTAAAACGGGCAGAATAACTGTCCGGTACTGTAACGAGCAGGGAACTTGTGTACCACAAATTCCGAAAAAGGCGGGACTTCCTTACGGAAATCCTGC
>CADBPJ010000173.1 GCA_902796445.1 uncultured Ruminococcus sp.
ATTCGACGGTAAAAAAATAGAATTAGAGGAAAAGCATCGTTTTTCAAATGACCCCGTAAACATTAATGGTAATTTGTATTGGGACGCTCTAAGATTGTTTTTTGAAATAAAACAAGGTATTTTAAACTGTGCCCATACAGGTGACGGTGATATTGATGCAATAGGTATTGATACATGGGGCGTTGACTATGGTCTTTTAGATAAAGATGATAAGCTTTTGTCTAATCCCTATCATTATCGTGATACACGTACTGACGGTATGTACGACAAAGCTTTTGCAATCGTACCGAAAGAGGAAATATTTAACAATACAGGTATTGCTTTTAACTGGTTCAACACATTGTTCCAATTACTTGCATCAAAGCTCAATGATGATGTTGCACTTAAAGAGGCAAAAACAATGCTATTTATGCCTGATTTATTTAATTTCTTCCTTACAGGCAAGAAACGTACGGAATATACAGTTGCTTCAACATCACAAATGTACGATTCACAAAAAGACGATTGGGCATATCAAATGCTTGAAAAGTTCGGAATTAAAACAGATATGTTTGCTGATATGGTATATCCCGGCGAACTTGTAGGAACATTAAAGCCTGAGCTTGCAGAGGAGCTTGGAGTCGGAGAAATCCCTGTTGTTGCAGTTGCATCGCACGACACAGGCTCTGCCGTTGCATCAGTGCCTGTAGTAGATAACAAGGACTTTGTATATATTTCATCAGGTACATGGTCGCTTATGGGTGTTGAGCTTGACGAACCAAACGTATCAAAAGAAGCTATGGCCCATAACTTCACAAACGAGGGTGGAGTTAATAAATCAATCAGATTTTTAAAGAATATAATGGGCTTATGGCTTATACAGGAATCACGCCGCCAGTGGCAGAGAGAAGGCACTCTCCTTTCCTTTGACGAGCTCGAACAGGAGGCACGTGAGGCTGAACCTTTTGCAAGTCTTATTGACCCTGACTACCCGGCATTTCAAACTCCCGGAAATATGCCTAAGCGTATTCGCGAATACTGCAAGATGACAGGTCAGAAAGTACCCGAAACAACAGGTGCCGTTATACGTGCAATCGCAGAAAGCCTTGCATTTAAATACAGACAAACAGTTGAAGGTATGGAGGACGTTACGGGCAAGAAATACAATGTAATAAATATTGTCGGCGGCGGTATAAAAGATAAAATGATTTGTCAGTTTACAGCCAACGCAACAAACAGAACTGTAATGACCGGTCCTGTAGAAGCTACAAGTATAGGAAACGTAATAGTTCAGGGTATTGCGATGGGTGCTATTAAAGACCTTAACGAAGGAAGAAAAATCGTACGTAATAGCTTTGATATTACAGAATACACACCTGAGAATGCAGACAAATGGAATGAAGCATACAAAAAATGGACACAGATTATAAATGAGGTGCAAAATGGCTAACAAATTCAAAGGGAATAATTTCAGAGATCTTGTGGATTTCTGTACAAGACGTGATCCCAATGGTGTTGCCATAAAATGGCTTGCAGGCAACGATATAGTAGAAAAAACATACTTTGATTTCAGATCAGATATAGATGCGTTAGGCACATATTTCTATTATAACGGATTTAAAAATGCCAAAATTGCCGTAATCGGTGAAAATAGCTATAATTGGATTTTGACATATTATGCAACAGTTATCGGCGGCAATGTTATTGTGCCCGTTGACCGCGATCTTACATCTGATGCTATCATTAATGTACTAAAAGACAGCGGTGCAAAAGCTTTGATTTATACCGATACATATAAAAAGGTGATTGATGATATAAAAGATGCCACAGGTGTTACACCCATTCACGTTAATGATTTTCCCCAAATACTTAGCGAGGGCAGAGCATTGCTTGAAAAGGGTAAGGATAAATACATAAAAGCTGAAATAAATGATGATGAGATGTCAACCTTGCTTTATACATCAGGTACAACAGGTACTCCTAAAGGTGTTATGCTCTCACAGCGTAATATAATCAGCAATGCACGCAATGTAATTGAATATGTACAAATAACAGGCTCATCTATGCTTGTACTCCCTATCCACCATACATTCGGATTTACCGCAAGTGTCGTTGCTGTTATGCTGTTCGGTCAGCCTATTGCTATTAATACAAGTCTGCGTACATTCTTACCCGAGATAAAAATATTCAAACCTCAAAGTATATTTGTTGTTCCTATGTTTATCGAGGCGATTTATAAGAAGATCTGGAAAAATATTGAGCAAAAAAAACTGACAGCAGTTTTTAAGGGTTTAATTAAAACAAGCAACGGATTAAGAAAGATAGGCATAGATAAACGCCAGAAGATGTTTAAAATGGTTACCGACTCTTTCGGCGGAAACTTGGATATGCTTATAAGCGGCGGAGCGCCTTTAGATTCTGCATATTGCGATTTCTTTGACTCTATTGGTATAACATTATTAAACGGATACGGTATAACAGAATGTTCACCTATTGTTGCTGTAAATCCCCTGAACAATAACCATATCGGCAGTGTTGGTATGGTACTTCCCGAAACTCATGTTAAAATCATTAACAAGGACGAAAGCGGGAACGGCGAAGTATGCGTTACAGGCAGCAGTGTAATGCTTGGCTACTACAAGAATAAGGAAGCTACTGACGATGCTTTTGATGATATGTGGTTCAAAACAGGTGATGTAGGTCGCCTTGATGAGGATAATTTCCTATACATTTCAGGCAGAAAGAAAAATCTTATCATTCTTGCGAACGGAAAGAATATCTATCCCGAGGAAATAGAAGAGCTTGTTATGCGTATACCTGAAGTCATAGAAACTGTTGTTTATAGTGAAAATGAAGTAATAACAGCAGAAGTATATACGGAAAATCAAGAGGCTGTACGTACAGCAATACGTCATCTGAACAAGAGCTTACCGATATACAAGCATATTAAAAACGTCAAATTCCGCAATACAGAATTTGAAAAGACAACAACTAAGAAAATCAAGCGTAATATGGTTGTAAATAACTAAAATAATAACGGGTAATGGTGCTGAACGTATCCCCGCCACCGAATTTCTTGACGAGGTACTTGCTGTCGAGGAAGAGATACGCAATTTCATATCGAAACTATAAAGAGGAAGCGCTGCTTCCTCTTTAATATTACTGATGAATCATATCTCGCTTTATTTTCTTGGTGGTTGTTTTGATAAATTCCTCATCTCTGAATTTAACTCTGTTTATTTGCTTATAAACAGCAAGCTGTGAATTTACCTTTTTGATGTCCGATTTAATCTGCGCTTGTATTGCAGTTTTGTCGCCCTCTGCATCTGAATAAACCTCTGCAACTATGACGTTATCCTCCTGATACACTACTACCTCTCCTACATTGTCGATAAATGAAAGCATAGTTTCTATTTCTTCAGGATATACATTTTTACCATTATCAAGAATGATTATATTCTTCTTCCTGCCTGTGATTGATAAGAAATTATTTTCAAATTTACCTATATCCTCTGTGTTAAACCAACCGTCCTTAAGGACACGTGCTGTTTCTGCTTCATTATGGTAATAACCCATCATTACGATGTCACCCTTTACCCAGATTTCGCCCTCACCATTTTCGTCAGGGTCCTGTATCTTAATCTCTGTATTGCATAGAGGATTGCCTACGGTGCCGTATTTGATATTATTGTTTCTATTTAATGCCACAATAGGTGAACACTCTGTAATACCATAGCCGTTTATAATCGTTACTCCTATATCGTCAAAGCCTTTCATATAAACGTCAGAAATTGGCGCACCACCTGAAATCAGCATCTCTAAATTTCCGCCAAAGTTATTGATTATTGATTTGAATAGATAACGTCTTAAATCAATACCGATTTTTCTCAAAGTGTTACTAACGGAAATCATAGTTTTAACAAGCTTTGTTTTGCCCTGTTTCTCTATTCCCTGCCATATCTTCTTATAGAAATTCTCTATGTAGAGCGGTACAACCGAAATATGACCGGGTTTTGCATCTTGTATGTCCTGTAGGACAGTTTTAAGTCCGCTGTTAATAAAGACAGTATGGCCCATCCATAATTGGCATATAATACTTGCCATTATGCCAAATGTGTGGTTAAGTGGCAGTAATGCAACCGTAACATCGGGAATAATCATACATGACATTGCAGTATATGCATTTGTAGCAAGATTTTTGTTCGACAGCATTACACCTTTTGGAACACCCGTTGTACCTGATGTATATATCAATGCACACATTTTCTCGCGGTCTATTTTTACATCACTATACATTGAACTTCCGCTATCTATCAGTTTTTTACCTTCACATATTGCAGAGTCGAATTCATCATCCATAGTTAAAAATTTTTCTGTTACAATTCCCAAATCTTTCATTTCCTCAATGCATGAATTTTTTGACGTTGAGTGAATTATCATTTTTGAGTCACTGTCATTTATAAGGCGGTAAATCTCATTTGCCTTTAGCTCCTTATCTATAGGAACAACAACATTACCGCTGTTTATAACAGCAAAATATGCAACAACCCAATTATAGCTGTTTTCGCCAATTAACGCAATACGATCACCATCTTTATAGCCTAAGTTTAAGATATATTCACCAAGTGCCGTAACATCTGCTGAAAACTTTTCAAAGCTTACATCTGTTATCCCCTGACCTTCACGATAGCGATAAGCCGTTTTATTACCGTACTCTTTACCTACGTAGTCGATTAATTCCTTTAAATCCTCCAAATACTTACGTTCAACGTATTGGTCTTTGATTTCCTTTGCCATACACACCCTCCATAAATTCACATTATATTCTTTGTACATTATACCATATAATGTTGAGATATACAAGCGTTTTTTATGAATTGTATAAAAAAACCAAATCAAAGAGTCTATTATTTCATTCGTAATCTAATCCTGTCTGCTATCATTGCGATAAACTCCGAATTTGTCGGCTTACCCTTGCCTGTGTTTATTGTGTAGCCAAATACTTCGTTCATTGTCTGCGGTTTACCACGTGTCCATGCAACCTCAATGGAGTGTCGGATTGCACGTTCAACACGGCTCGAGGTGGTTTGATATGCCTTTGCAATTTCAGGATAAAGCTCTTTTGTTATGTAATTTAATAAATCCATATCCTTAACCACCATCATTATGGCCGTTCTTAAATAGTGGTAACCTTTTATATGCGCCGGCACGCCAAGCTCGTGTATGTATTCTGTTACGACAGCTTCCAAGTCGCACGACTCGTCCTTAATGCCCACAGGCACTTGTGCGAGGCTTTCTCGAGGTACACCACACATATCTCGGATTGTATCGCATATACTGTCACAGCTTTGGGGCTTTATCATATAATATGATGCCCCGTATCTGCCAGCCGTATCATAGAGCCTGTTAAGAGTTGATGCAGAGCTTACTAAAACCTGTGGTTTATTTTCCATATTACTTGTAGCAAGACGTCTTAGAACACCAAGTCCGTCAAGCTTAGGTAAAATTATGTCAAGCACCACCGCATCAGGTTTTGTTTCTTCTATCATAGCATATGCTTCCTCTCCGTCTAAGGCTATGCCTACTGATGTTATGTCCTCTTGTATGTCTATATGTTCTGAAAGTGTTTTTGCGTATTTTGCGTCATCGTCTACTACAAGAACTTTGATTTTTTCCATTTTTCTTCTCCCTATTTATGTAATAATCTACTTTTCATTATTTTTCTTGCAATTGCACTATAAGATTACCATAGATACACCTTAATTTCAATAATAGACATCAAATTCAGAGTGTCGAAATGTTGATAAAGTTTGTCGAAATACCTTGTATTGGGCTATCCGAAAAAATTTCGACAAAATTAAACGGGGCTGTTGCATTTAGCGCAGATCGTTTCAAAGGCTTAAAGTGGCATAAAACAAAGCTTGTTAGATATTTATTAAATAAATTAACG
>CADBPJ010000174.1 GCA_902796445.1 uncultured Ruminococcus sp.
ATTCTGTCAAGCTGTTGCGTGTATCATAAAACAGCATTTTTCGGGGTAAAATAGAAAAAATTGTATTTAGGTATTGAAAATGTCAAATATTTCTGTTATAATAGCATTAATAAGGGAGTAGTCAGCACAACATATGTGCGATGAAGCCAACAATCTCGGAATATTTATTTATCCTGGCATCATCTTAATTGACGAGACTTATCTGCATTTAGCGGATAGGGCTTGTCTTTTTCTTTTCCGCTAAACCAAATAACATATACGGGAGGTTTTGCAAATGGAGTATCACACGCAAACAATGTCTGAGGTCTTACATTCTCTTTCCTCTGACCAATCAAACGGACTAAACTCTGATACTGTATCTAAGCTACAGGCACAGTATGGTCCGAATAAGCTTAAAGAGAAGAAAAAGAAATCCAATCTCAAACGATTTGGAGAACAATTTAAGGACGTAATGATTTTGATACTTATTGCCGCCGCAATAGTGTCTTTTATCATTGCATGTATTGAGAAAAATCCACAGGAATTCTTTGAGCCGCTGTTAATTCTGCTCATTGTTATACTTAATGCAATAATGGGCGTTATGCAGGAGAGCAAGGCAGAAAAGGCACTTGATGCACTACAGAATATGTCTGCACCTCACGCACGTGTTATACGTAACGGCAAAGAGGAAATTATTGATGCAACAGAGCTTGTACCTGGCGATATAATAAAGCTTGAAGCAGGCGATTTTATACCTTCCGATGCAAGGCTTCTCTATAGTACAAGCCTTAAATGTGAAGAATCTGCCCTTACAGGTGAATCTGTACCCTCTGAGAAGGACTATAGTGCAGATGTGGCGAAAAATGCACCGCTTGGTGACAGAGCCAATATGGTATTTTCAGGTTGCAGTGTTACTTATGGTACTGCAACTGCAGTTGTTACGGCAACAGGTATGGATACGCAAATGGGTAAGATTGCAAATCTGCTTGATACCGACAACAACTCACAAACACCGCTACAGCAAAAGCTTGCACAGCTCGGCAAATATCTGGGTTTGTTGGCACTTGCGGCATGTGCGGTTATATTTGCAGTTGGCGTCTTAAATAACATACCGCCTATTGATATATTCATGATAGCCGTTTCTCTTGCAGTTTCAGCAATCCCCGAAGGATTGCCTGCAATAGTTACTATTGTATTATCAATCGGCGTTCAGAGAATGGTTAAACGCAACGCATTGATCCGCCGCCTGCCCGCTGTTGAAACCCTGGGCAGTGCATCGGTTATATGCTCCGACAAAACAGGTACGCTTACTCAGAACAGAATGACTCTCGTTAAGACATACTATGATGGTGATGCAAAAGAGAATAATATTTCAGATGCAAACGATAATGTAAGAAGATTGTTGACATATGCCACGCTTTGCTGTGACGGCTCAGTTGTAATTGAGGATAACAACGTAAAGCACATAGGTGATCCGACAGAAACCGCAATTGTATATACTACTCATAAAATAGGATATACAAAAGATGATCTATCATCCCTCTATCCAAGACTTGCCGAAATACCATTTGACTCTGATCGTAAGCTTATGACAACAGTAAATAAGATTAACGGAAAGAATATCGTTATTGTTAAGGGTGCATTTGATGTTATGTCAAGCCGCTGTATATCAGGTGACCTCAAAAAAGCAAAGCAAATAACGGAAAATATGAGCAAAGATGCATTACGTGTACTTGCTGTAGGATATAAAGAAATAGATACGCTCCCCATAACCCCCACATCTGACGAGCTTGAAAACGGATTGACATTTATGGGACTTGTTGGTATGATCGATCCGCCAAGACCTGAGGCAAAAACCGCAGTTGAAATCTGCAAAAAAGCAGGCATAAAGCCTGTTATGATTACAGGAGACCACGTTGTAACATCATCTGCTATTGCACGTGAACTTGGCATATTAAGTGGCGACGATATAGCAATAACAGGCACAGAACTTGACGCTATGACAGATGATGAGTTTGACAAAGTTATAGCAAAAATTTCTGTATATGCCCGTGTGTCACCCGAAAACAAAATCAGAATAGTAAAAGCATGGCAAAGACAAAATCAGGTTGTTGCAATGACAGGCGACGGAGTAAATGATGCACCTGCCCTAAAAGCGGCAGATATAGGCTGTGCAATGGGGATCACAGGTACAGATGTTGCAAAGGGTGCATCCGATATGACCTTGACCGATGACAACTTTGCAACCATAGTTGAAGCTGTCCGCGAAGGGCGGGGTATCTATGCAAACATACGTAAGGTGATTGAATTTCTGCTCGGCACAAACATAGGTGAAGTTGTAGCAGTATTTGCTGCTATGCTTTTGTGGCACAAGTCGCCGTTTTTGTCAATGCAGTTACTGTGGATAAACCTTGTCACAGACAGTTTGCCGGCTATTGCATTAGGTATGGAAGAAGTTGAAGATGACGTAATGGATAAAAAACCAAAGCCGAAAAACGAGGGTATATTTGCTCACGGCTTAGGTGTGCGTGTTGTATTACAAGGTATAATGTTTGCTGTTCTTTCACTTATCGCCTTTGTGATAGGCGAAAATGCTATGGGTGAACAGGGCGGTCAGACAATGGCATTTATGGTACTTGCACTGTCGCAAATAATCCAATCATTTAATGTGCGATCAGAACATTCACTGTTCAGAATAGGCTTCTTTACCAACAAAATCCTAAACGGTGCTACCGCAATATCGCTTGCTGTAATGCTTTTGGTTTTGTTTACACCTATAGGTGTAGCGTTCGGACTTGTAATACTCCCTTGGAAACTGTATCTTAAAGCATGGGGTCTTATTCATATCCCTATAGTTGTTATGGAGATTGCAAAGCTTATACGTTATCTTCTCAAAAGAAATAAATAAGACATAAAACAGCGGAGTTTTTCTCTGCTGTTTTATATTGACAATAAGAAAATATAAGTATATAATATACTTAACAAATGAAAGGATATATGACAATGAATAATTTTATTTACCATACACCTACAAAGGTATATTTTGGCAAGGACGAGGAGTTTAAGGTTGGAAAAATCATAAAGGAATACGGCGGTACGAAGGTGCTTATTCATTATGGTGGCGGATCTGCAGTAAAATCAGGATTGCTTGACCGTGTAAAAGAATGTCTGTCTGATGTAGGTCTTGAATACGTAGAGCTTGGCGGAGTTAAGCCCAATCCCGAACTCCCCCTCGTTCGCAAAGGCATAGAGTTATGTATTAAGGAAAACGTGGATTTTGTGCTTGCAGTAGGCGGAGGTTCTGTAATAGATTCTGCAAAAGATATTGCAAATGGTGTGGCAAATCCTGATATTGACGTGTACGAATTCACGAAAAAGACGGTTGCTCCGCAAAAGACGTTACCAAAAGGCGTAATACTTACACTTGCAGCAGCAGGCTCGGAAATGTCTGCCTCTTGCGTTATAACAAATCCCGAAACAGGCGAAAAACGTGGCTATAACAGTGTATGTAACAGAATGGATTTTGCAATAGAAAACCCTGAGCTTACATATACCGTTAATAAGTATCAGACTGCTTGCGGTGCGGTTGATATTGCAATGCATACAATGGAGCGTTATTTCTGCCCGGGCACTGATACATATCTTACAGATTCAATCGCCGAGTCTGTTATTAAAAGCGTACTAAAGGCAGGTGTTGATGCAATAAATAACCCATATGACTACTCTGCCCGTGCCAATATGATGTGGGCATCTTCCCTTGCTCACAATGACCTCACCCATTGTGGCAGAGAATTTAGTCTGCCTGTTCATCAGTTTGAGCATGAAGTATCAGGAATGTATACTGAAATAACGCATGGTGCTGGACTTGCCGCACTTTGGGCAAGCTGGGCAAGATATGTTTATAAGGCAAATATTCCAAGATTTTTACAGTTTGCTCACAATGTATGGAATATTGATATTGATTTTGAAAATCAAGAAAAAACAGTTATTAAAGCAATTAAGATGCAAGAGGACTACTACAAATCAATCGGTATGCCTACAAGCTTAAAGGAATTAGGCATTAAACCTGAAGACTTAGAACCATTGGCATATAAGTGCAGTTTTGGAAAAACAAGAGTCCTTGACGGATATATGAAGCTTGGTTATGATGATATGTTAAACATTTACAAGATGGCATATTAAAATGAATTTGGTAAAGACCTTAAAAAACCTCTGAGGGGCTATTGCGTTAGGCAATAGCCCCTCAGAGGTTTAATCAACATTCCGGATCATAGATTTTTTATTCTGGTTCTATAGTATTTGGTGCCTGCGGCGGTGTCTGCGGTTGCTCGGTAGGCACTGCAGGCGGCGGTGTAGTCACAGGCTTGGGTGTACTTGGCGCCTGTGTCTGTGTAGGCTTTACCGTAGCCGTAGTCTTTGGTGTTTCGGACGGGCTCACTGTATGTGATGGCTTTACAGTTGAGTCTGTTTCGTCATCTTCACCATCGTCTATTGTTTCGGTTATATTTCCATGACCTGTACAACGCTTTGTAGGCTCAGTGCCTTGTACATAGTATGCTGTTACTCGCTGACATATATTACTTGCAACGTTTCCGCTTGTAAGACAAATCTGTACTTCTTTTACGTTTGAAGGCTTTGTGAGTGTTTCATACGATTGACCCTCACTAATCTTTTCAAATACAAGCTTCCATGCTGTCAATGCAGGATTTGAACGTATTCCTGATTTTGACAAGTCAGACGGTGTATCAAATCCAAACCACACTGCACCAACATAATATGGTGTGTAACCAACAAACCATTTATCGAAATTACTGTCCGTAGTTCCCGTTTTTCCGTATGTTGGCATACCATTTGATAAGCTGTTACCATATGCTGTACCGCAAGACAGGTTTACAGGTCCCCAAAGCAAGCTTGATGTTATATATGCCGCAGATTCACTTATTGCCTGTGTTTCCTTATATTCATTAGATAGTATAACAGTATTATTACTGTCAAGTACCTTTACATATGTGTGTGGCATTACATACTTGCCTGAATTTGCAAACACGCCGTATGCTGATGCCATCTCTTTAACATTAACACCCTTTTGCAATCCGCCAAGACCGAGAGATGCGTAGTTTTTATCTTCGTCCAGCAGACTTGAAATATGGAATTTGTTTTCCAGATAGCCATATGAGTTAGATACTCCAACCTGCTCCAATACCTTTACTGCAGGAATGTTTGCAGATCGTGCAACAGCTTCTTTTACGGTCATATTACCTTTAAATCCGCTATATGCATTTTTAG
This sequence comes from uncultured Ruminococcus sp., assembly GCA_902796445.1. Lineage (GTDB taxonomy): Bacteria > Bacillota > Clostridia > UBA1381 > UBA1381 > Ornithomonoglobus. The sequence continues at coordinate 5,266 of CADBPJ010000174.1, forward strand.
GTGTCCATTTGTCTATCGTAATCTTTTCGTCCTTTACAATATCAGACTCTGTAATCTTACCCATATCCACAGCAGGAGCATAGACTGCAATGGGTTTTATAGATGAACCTGGCTGACGATACGATTGTGTTGCTCTGTTAAAGCCCTGTATATCCTTTTTCTGACCAAGACCGCCTATAATTCCTTTTATCTGACCTGTGTGCGGATCCGTTACAACCATTCCGGCTTGCAATACCTTGTCACCTGTAGCCGCAGGGAAATTTGAACGTGTTTCAAACACGTTTGTCATTGCAGACTGTATTTTAGGGTCAATAGTCGCATATATCTTATATCCGCCGTTATAAACCTGGCTCTTTGCAAAATCACGTGCATAGTTCTTTTTTGTAACAAGGTCGTTTATCACATCATTTACAAGCTGATCCTCGAAATACGAAGTCATTTGACTTTGCTCTTTTTGATACGTTAAATCAAGCTTTAATTTCGAGTTTTTAGCAGTTTCATATTCCTGTTTTGAAATCTTGCCAAGCTCGTACATTTTCGCAAGCACTATGTTTCGCTTTTCTACGTTGTTTTCGGGATTTTTTATCGGGTCATATTTATCGGGATACTGCGTTATTCCCGCAATAGATGCCGCTTCCTGAAGATTTAATTCCGATGCGGACTTATTGAAATAAGTCCGAGCTGCTGCTTCAACTCCGTCACAACCATTGGCAAAATGTGCTACATTACAATATAATCCTAATATTTCTTCTTTTGAAAGCTGTCTTTCAAAAGCGAATGCACGCATAATTTCCTTGATTTTACGTGTAGCTGTCTGATCCTTTTCGGCTGTAATATTCTTTATCGTCTGCTGAGTAATTGTCGAGCCGCCGTATGTGGCACTCTTACCTGTAATTTTTGATAAGATATACCCCGCTGTCGCACCTGCGGTACGCTTAAAGTCTACACCATGATGCTCATAATATCGTTCATCCTCTATTGATACAATGGCATCTTTAAAGCATGATGCAATCTCGTTAGGCTCCACCCAGATGCTTTTTGACGTGGAATGTAATTCTGTCAGCATCTTCGCATTACCGTTATCGTCATAATAATATATACACGAGGTTTCGTTAAGTGCAAGATTTTTAATATTAAGCTCGCTTACTTCACGAGATACTGCAGCATACATACCCACAAACATTCCTGACAGGACAACTACGCATATAAGCACTACTATGAGTATTGACATACGTAATCTATGTCTGAAAAGTATCTGCTTTTCGGTTAGTTTCTTTTTATGTCTTTTTTTTCTTTTTGAAACAGGCCTTGGTTGCTGTGTCGCATATCTGTTTTCGCGGTTATACATTTCCTTCTCACCAACAGGCTGTCTTTCCGCTGTACGATGTTTTTTTGGAGCCTGTTTATTAGATGCGGAACGTCTTCGTCTTAGCATATCACTGTCCGACTCTGATAATGTAGAATAACTTGCAGTTTCTCTGTCAAAGGACTCCCAATCAAAATCGTCATTACTGCTTGACGGTCTGCGATTGCGTCTACTGTAATCTGACACATTTATACCTCCTTCCGTATATTGCAAACAAGAGTTCAGAGGATATACCAAACCTCATTTTACAAAACATACTATGTGTATTATATAACATTTTTTTTATTTTTTCAATACTTTTTAGTATTATTTTTATTTTTTACGTCAAGAATGAAGTTAAAAGATACTTTTGGAGGTTATATATGGAAAAATTTATGACTAAGCACAGGAATATAATAATAACTGTGTCATATTTATGTTTAATGGTAATATTTTTTTCACTGGGACTATTTATAGGATTTAAAAATGGGGATGAACAACTTACAAAAAATGTATCATCTACTATAAACAATATTCCCGATAAAACAGAAATACCCGTACAAACCCAATCACCATCAAATTACAGGCTCGTTTTAGAAGACGGAGAGTTACGCCTGTATGTAGACGAGGGCGGAAAAAGCCGATTGATTTCTGCTGAGGAAATAAGCGAAGATTCGTATCCTGTCACAGACATTGCTTTGTTAAAAAAAGGTATTACTTTCGAGTCGGCAGACAGTGCTGTTTCTATGCTTGAAAACTTCATATCTTAAGGAATTATGAATTATTTGTTAAATATGCATTTTTTTCAATATACGCAGAAAATGAAAGTTAGAGTGAGTAATTTTTAGTAAAACAGGTATTATATTCAATTTTTGCAAGATTTTAAACTTGAATAATAAAAAAAAAAGATGCATAATAGCTATATTAGCACTCATCGAGGTAGAGTGCTAATAATAAACAAAAACAGCATATGCTATTTAATAAATTACAGGAGGTTATTTATTATGACTATTAAACCATTCTCAGACAGAGTAGTTCTTAAAATGCTTGAGGCAGAAGAAACTACAAAAGGCGGAATAATCCTATCTTCAAAGTCACAGGAGAAACCCGAAATTGCAGAGGTGCTTGCAGTTGGTCCTGGTGGTATTGTTGACGGTAAAGAGGTAGTAATGGAGGTCGCAGTTGGCGACAGAGTTCTTACATCTAAGTATGCGG
>CADBPJ010000175.1 GCA_902796445.1 uncultured Ruminococcus sp.
AGATTCGGTATTCGTAAATGTTGGAAGAAGAAAGACGATAAATGAGAATGATTTATATACCGCATTAAAAAATAAGAGTATAAGGGGAGCGGTATTGGATATGTTTGAAAAAATTCCAAACCCGATAACAAATAAGTTCAGACGCCTGAGCAATGTAATAGTTTTTCCGGGAGTTACTGCAATATCAAGAGAAACAAATCAAAGATTAAGAGAACAAATAACTAACAATATAAGTTGTGTTTTTGAAGGCGGAAGCCCTCAATGCATAATTAATCGGGAGTGAATACAGTGGAATATCCTAAAATATTGTTCATAACTGTCAATGGATGGAATAATACAACAGGAACCAGCACCATATCTTCAATTATAAAGGGCTATCCTACAGAAAACATTGCAAATATTTTTATAAGAGCGGATAAGCCTAACTCGGATATGTGTGACAGATATTTCAGAATAACAGAGCTCAATGTCTTCAGGAGTATATTCAAGAGGAATATAAAAACGGGAGATATAGTAAAAAAAGAAATAACGGATAATACGGGTAAGACCTTTAATAATGATCGCGAGGATCAAATGAAACTGAAGCGACATAAAAATGTCTTCACTCCGTTCTTGAGGGATTTGGCATGGAAACTCGGGAAATGGAAAACACCTGAGCTGAAAAAATTCATTCTTGAATTTGATCCTGATATTATAATGCTCCCTGCGGAAGGTATTATCCATTTTAACAATATAGGCTTGTATGCGTCAAAGCTTACAGGAAAATCAATAGGGTTGTTTTTTTGGGACGATAACTTTACATATAAATCAGTAAATAATGTGATTTCAAAATGCTATCGTTTCTTCTTAAAACTTAACATAAAGAAGCTTGTGAAAAGAACGATTGCGGCATTCTCAATAACACCTAAAATGCAAAAAGAATGCTATGAGCAGTTAGGACAAAAGACAGTGCTTATTACAAAGCCAATCGTACAAAACGATAGATTCAAGCCATATGAATACAGTGGCGGAGTAAAGAAAATTCTTTATACAGGAAGTATATATATAGACCGTGACAAGAGTATCATTGAGCTGATAAAAGCAATAGAAGAGATAAACAAGGATAAAACAGAGTTTATAATAGATATATACACAAATAGTGTGCTATCAGAAGAAGAAAAAGCTAAGCTGAGCGTTCCCAACGTATCAATACTGCATGATGCAGTCACTAAAGAAGAAGTGCTTAAGCTACAAAGTGAGGCAGATATATTGTTATTTGCCGAGGCTTTAAGCGGTAGGCACAGATATGCGGCAAGGCTCTCGTTTTCGACAAAGCTGACTGATTATTTTTCAGCGGGACGCTGTATATTAGCGATTGCACCTGAGGACATAGCACCGACAGAATATCTTGCCGATAATGACATAGCTCTCACTGCAGATAGCCGTGCAAAAATTTCAGAGATATTACATAGTATATCTGAAAACTCGGATATTATGAAGGAGTATGCTGACAGAGCGTATAGATTTGGAACTTCTAAACACAGTCCGAAAGAAACTTTTGCAAAGTTTGCTCAGACAGTATCAGAGGCAGTAAAAGGAAAGTGATTTTATGCCATCAAAACTGAATGTATTACAGATAAATTCCGTATATGGAAGCGGAAGTACAGGCAATATTGTAAAAAATCTTATGATTACCATGCGTGATGAGGGAATTGAGCCTCTTGTAGCTTATGGAATAGGCAAAGACGTCACAGAATCAGACATATTAAAATTTGCAGACAGCTTTTCTGTAAAAACCGATATATTGCTGAGCCGCATAACCGACAGAGCCGGCTGTTTTAACAGAAAGGGTACAGCCACGCTCATAAATTGGATAAAAGAAAAACAGCCGGATATAATCCATCTTCATAATATACACGGATTTTATGTTAATGTGCCGATGCTGTTTGGCTTTTTGAAACAATACGGCAGACCTGTTGTGTGGACAATGCATGACTGTTGGGCATTTACAGGTCATTGTGCGCATTTTGAAACAATAGACTGTGACAAGTGGCAGACGCATTGTGAAAACTGCAGGGGCTTGTGGAAATATCCGATCTCATACAGAGACAGAAGCAAAAAAAATTATGATAAAAAAAAGGAACTCTTTTCCGGACTGGATAATCTCACAATAGTAACGCCGAGCCGATGGCTTGCCGAATGTGTAAAAAGCTCCTACCTTAAGGATTATCCCGTAAGGGTAATTAATAATGGTACAAACCTGGATGTGTTTTGTCCGACGAAAACGGATTTGCGCAGTGAGCTTGGCATAAATGACGGAGCAATGATTCTTGGAATGGCAAATAAATGGTTAAATCCGAGAAATAAAGATACCGTTACGAGGATCGCAGAGGCTTTAGAGGGTAAAGGAAAGGCGGTTATCATTGGTTCTGAGGAACAGAATATACATAAAAATATAATCTGTGTTCCGAAGGTGACAGATGCATCAAAAATGGCACAGTTCTATTCAGCTGCGGATATGTTTGTCAATCTCACCTTGGAGGATACATTCCCTACAGTTAATATTGAAGCGCTTGCATGCGGAATTCCTGTTATTACATATAGGACAGGCGGTAGTCCGGAAATATTGAATGGAGATACAGGTTATTGTGTGGAAAAATTTAATTTCAATGATATAATTGAAAAAATAGACGTAATACTGCAAAACGGCAGAGCCTTTTATGAGGAGAAATGTATTGCACGTGCAAATGAAAGCTATGACTATAAAAAGAAATTTATTGAATATATAGGGTTATATAAAGAAATAATCGTAAAGGAGTAGGAAATGCTTAAATTCAATATAGTATTGATATGTATTGAAGCATATTTTATGTTATATAGAGAAAAAAACGAAAAAGCACGTAAATTGTTTTTTATTTTGACATGTATACAAGCGATACTTTTATCAGGACTGCGTCATATACA
>CADBPJ010000176.1 GCA_902796445.1 uncultured Ruminococcus sp.
GATAAGGACGGTGAGCAGTCATGACCAATATCGAATTTAGAAACATACTGACGGCAGCAGTTGCCGGAGAACATTATGCGCTTGAAATAATACTGGAACAGTATTCTCCGCTTATCGACCGGTATTCTGTCATTGACGGAAAGCTTGATGAGGATTTGAGACAGTATATTTTAATGCATATAGCTTTGAACATCAGTAAGTTCTCTATTTAACGCAGAGCAGCTCTCGTAAGAGGGCTGCTCAAACTTTTGAAAAAATTTCTAATACCGATTAGATTATATAAAAAGCTGTTGTTCTTATAGGTGAAGACATCTCCTGATCTTTGAAAACAGAATATTGTCCGAACCGATACATTCTTCTGTTGATAGCGGCTATCCGTCTGCCCGGCAAGCAGAACCAAGAGTAATAATATACGGCTTGCAACCGTATTTCGCCATGACACAACAGGAGGTATAATGATACTTCTGTAAAACGCAGCTCGGCCACAGTGAAGGCGGAGAGATGAAATTTCTATGGACTCGCAAGCTACGAGCGTCGGGGAAGAAAAAATACATATAACAAAACAGCGAATAAGGAGGCGAATTCGTTTGAAAACAAATATTATGAGATATAGCATGCAACTTGCAATGTTAAAACAGTTATTAGTGAAAAAATTGATCACAGAAAAAGAATATAGAATTATACAGCAAAAATTAATGAATGACTATAATATTTCAAATAATATTATGTCCGAGCATTGACTTTTGCACACCCTTGTGTTATAATATACAATATAAAAGGAATACAAATTATAAAAGGAGGGTATTAAATTGAGTCAGGTCGAGATAATCAAAGCAAATACCATGTTGTCCGAACGAGGAAACCGTGCTCATATTGAAAGACTAAGAGTTGCACCGTATTGTCGTGTGAGTACAGATAGCGAAGATCAGTTGAATAGTTATAAGTCTCAGGTACAACACTATACAGATTTTATAAACAATCGAAAGGATTGGGTACTTGTAGATATTTATGCTGATGAAGCAATAACTGGTACGCAGACGAAAAAACGAAATGATTTTCAACGCCTTATAAATGATTGTATGAATGGCGAAATTGATATGGTTATTACAAAATCAATATCAAGATTTGCAAGGAATACGCTTGATACATTAAATTATGTAAGGATGTTAAAAGAAAAGAATGTAGCTGTATTTTTTGAAGAAGAAAACATAAACACTCTTACAATGGATGGCGAACTGTTATTAACAATTTTAAGTTCTGTAGCACAGCAAGAAGTTGAAAATATTTCTGCTAATGTAAAAAAAGGATTAAAAATGAAAATGCAGCGCGGAGAGCTTGTTGGCTTTCAAGGCTGTTTAGGGTATGATTATGATAAGGCTACAAAAGCAATTTCGATTAATGAAGAAGAGGCTAAAATAGTAAAATACATCTTTGAGAGATATAATGAAGGAATCGGGTGCTATGTAATTGCACAGGAACTGGAGCATTTGGGATATAAAACAAAAAGAGGTAGTTCCAACTGGGCTGAAAGTACAGTCATGGGTATTTTGAAAAATGAGAAATATAAAGGTGATATCAGACAAGGAAAAACTTTTACGGTAGATCCAATTTCAAAAAGAAGACTTGATAATTTTGGTGAAGAAGATCAGTTTTATATACACAATCATCACGAGGGAATAATTAGCAATGAATTGTTTGAGAGTGTACAAAAAATCATCAATAGACGCAGAAAGAGTCGAAACACATATGATGGAAAGCGAGAAACATTTACAAGAAAGTATTCGTTTAGCTGTATGTTGGAATGCGGCTTTTGTGGAAGTCATTTATCCAGACGCAGTTGGCATTCCGGAACTGAATACTATAAGGTAATCTGGCAATGCGTCACAAGCACAAAAAAAGGAAAAAAATACTGCCCGGATGCAAAAGGTATTCCAGAATCAATTATTGAGGAAGCATTTCTTGAAAGCTATAAGCTTTTGTGCTATAATAATACTGATGTTGTAGATGAAATGCTTAATCGTATCGAAAAATCATTGTGTTCCAATAACCCTGAAAAGGAAATATCAAATATAGAGAGACTAATTTCAAAAAACGAGGCAAAAAAGCAAAAACTCTTAGATATGCGTCTGGATGACACTTTAGATAAAGACTCATTTGATATAAAATTTAATGAATTAAATGAACAATTAGATGAGTTAAATGACAGATTGACTTCATGCAAAAATACTGAAAGCAGAGAAAAAAACATAAAAAAACGCTTAGATGATTTCAGAAAAGTTCTTGAAAAAAATGAAGTGCTGGTAGAATTCGATAGACAAGTGTTTGAAAGCATAATAGATAAAGTTATTGTTGGCGGATACGATGATGATGGAAATAAAGATCCGTCAATGTTGACATTTGTGTATAAAACAGGCTTTACCAATAGTGTTGATGCCAATAATCATAAACCGCCAAGGAAGAACCATAAAAAGAACAAGGAGCAAAATGAAAACAAATTGTCTTCCTATTCCCCTAACGAGGATGAGAAAATGTGTTCACTTAATAGTGACAACACATGTGGAGACGGTATGTTTGATGTCGCACAGAGGAGAGAAAAATTTGCGATATATCTGCGATGCGATATGTCCCTTCGTGACATAAGACGAATTTATATTGTAAAAATATAAAAATATCTTTTACAACCATTGCAAAATGATGAAAATTGTGTTATCATAGTTTTATAATTGATGCATAATAATAACTGAGGTGATATTGTGAAGCCTATAGTAATATATAAAACGAAATATGGCTCTACGAAAGAATATGGAGAGTGGATTGCCGAAGATTTAGGGTGTAGTGCAGTTGATGCAAAGTCTGTAAAGGTGTCTGATTTACTTGCATATGACACTATAATTTATGGCGGCGGTCTGTATGCAGAAATTATTAACGGCATAACACTTATTACAAAAAACCTTGACAAATTAAAAGATAAAAATATAGTCATATTTACAACAGGACTTACCCCGAGCGATTGCCGCGACTATTATGACAAGATAGTAATAGAACGCAATTTCAAAACGGGCGTGCCTGACAATGTAAAAATCTTCAATTTCCCGGGCAAAATGATGCTTGAAGAATTGACAATAGTACATAGGACAGCTATAAAAGCATTAAAGAAGATGATGGCGGGCAAGGAAAATCCTACAGAAATGGAAAAGCTGCTTGTGGAGCTATGTGACCATGACGGTGATTTTTCGGACAGAGCCTGCATTTCAGATTTGATAAAGTACGTTAATGGAAGGGAATAATTGATAATCGTGAAACACAAAAAGAGAAACTATAAGTCGCCGATAGTAACAAAAGAATTTGATTGGTTGATGTTCGTGCTTGCTCTTGCACTTTCGGTCATAGGTATAGTTGTTATTTATTCCGCAACGAGAACCACAGGCTCCAATACGAACGTAATAGTTCAGTCATTTGCATTTGGGCTGGGCTTAGGAATGATGTTGTTTTTGTGTTTTTTCGATTATGAGCAATTTGGAAACGCAGTGAAATATATTTACATATTTGCTGTTGCGATACTTATAATCGTACTCATTTTTGGTACGTCGGGTGATTGGGGAGCAAGGAGCTGGATTAGATTTGGCTCAATCGGAATACAGCCTGCAGAGCTTGCAAAGGTTTGCTTTATTCTGACATTTTCGTATCATCTGTCAAAGGTGGACAGCCGCATAAACGATATAAAAGTATTGCTTGGTCTGGCATTGCATCTGGGAGTGCTGCTTATACTAATTATGCTTGAGCCTGATTTGGGCAGTTCACTCGTTTTTATGTTTATGTTCGCATGTATGCTGTTTGTGGCAAAAATCTCGTATAAGTATGTTATTGCAGTTTTAGGATTGGGCGCAGTGTCTTTGCCGCTCATATACAAATTCATATTAAGCGACTATCAGAAACAACGTATAAACGTGTTTTTTGACCCTACAATAGACCCGTTGGGTGACGGATATAATGTTATTCAATCCAAGCTTGCGGTAGGCTCGGGACAGCTATGGGGTAAGGGATATTTACAGGGTACTCAAAATCAGATGGGATATCTGCCTACTAAAAGCACGGACTTTATTTTCAGCGTTTTTTCGGAAGAGTTTGGGTTTGTGGGTGCTATAATCATTGTATTTTTATTATTCTGGCTCATACTTCGCTGTTTTCGTGCGGCACAGCGTTCGGACAACACATACGGACGGTATATTTGCACAGGCGTAGGTGCAATGCTGTTATTCCACGTGTTCGAAAACGTGGGAATGTGTATCGGTCTGATGCCCGTTACAGGTATTCCGCTGCCATTTATAAGCTATGGCGGAACGTCACTTCTTACAAATATGGCGGCGATTGGATTAGTATTAAGTGTAACGTATCATAATAAACCACGTTTAAGAGTGGATGTTTACTAAAGATTTTTTTACAAACAAAGGATAAAAATATGAAAATCACGCCCATACTGCTTGCATTAGTAATGACGGCAAGCCTGTTACTGACATCACAATTTGGATTTATTACTGCGGGTATAATCATAGCGATTATGCTCGCTGTATTTTTTGTGTATGTATTTATAACACACAGGCTTGATATAGGTATTCTTTTAGTGGTTGTGTTATTTGCAGTATCATCATTTTCCTATTCGTATGCTGTTAGTTGGCATGCACATAAAACAATAAATTATATAAACAGATACGTAACATTACAAGGTACAATTATAAGCTCTGCCGACAAATCACAGACAAGTGATAATTACCATTATGTATTCCATGTAAAAAATATTACGAACAAGAACGGTACAGCTGAGGCGAGTGATAATATTATGCTTACGACACCATATCAGTATAAATGCGGGACAAGCCTTGAAATCAAAGGGATAATTAAGGATATGCCCAAGAAAATGAACGAGAACGGATTTGATGTGGCACTGTATTATAAGTCGAGCAATATTTTCACGAAAATGTATTCTGAGGAGATACACGAAATTGAGTACATACCTGTAATTTCTATATATGCTTTGGGTGAATATGTTGGCGAGAAGATAGATAATATAATATACAGCTATTACGACGGTGACGGGGCGGCAATTTTATCAGCAGTACTTACAGGAAACAAGCATCACTTCAGTAAGGAATATGATGATATATTGCACGCAACGGCATTTCATCGCATTTTGCACCCCGCACATCTTCATATTATGCTCATACTTACAATAATTGGGTTGTTTTCAAAGGTTATAAAACGTAAATACCGAGATGTGTTTGCAGCAGTAGTATTTATTGTGTATGCAGTTTTGCAATGCTCGAATATTGGGTTTACGCGATGCCTTGTATGTGCTGCGCTTACAATATACTATCGGCTCCGTTACGGACGTGCATATATGCCTGACACATTATCAACCGTGATCATATTTTGTTGTATCGTAATGCCAACAATACTTTTTAATACTTCGTTTATATTATCATGTGCCGGAGGTCTTGCGGGATGGGCATTTATTCCTCATATAAGGAAAAAGATAAAAAGAGGACCTAAAATATTCAGACGTACAGCGGCGGCGATGATTGTGTTTGCGTTGGTTCTTACACCTATCGTAGCATATTTCTATAGCGGATTGTGTATGTATTCATTTTTAACTCCGTTTATTACAATGCCGTTAGTTGTGTCTATAATTGTGCTTTCTCCCATAGCTTATATTATGGATTTAATATTTGGCGGAGCTCCTATAGTCGGTGCATACCTGAACTTAGCAGTCAGGATTTTATATAAACTGCCATATATAATTGCAGATATGCCATTTTCCTCAATTAACATAGGTAAACCATCATTGGTATTTGAGCTGATGTTCATTTGCCTGGTATTTACTGTATACTATAAGATAAATTCAAAACAAAAACAAGTATTTGTCTTTTCTGCGATGACGGCAGGACTGTTTGGTGTGGTTGTGTTGTCTGGCGTTATGCGTATTGGCTCGGCAGAGTTTATGTACGTTAATGTAGGGCAAGGTGACGGCTCGATTATACATATACCTTATAAAGAAACTATTGTAATAGATGCAGGCGGCGGCAATGAGTTTTCGGAATATAATACGGGCGAAGCCTTGTTTTTGCCATATCTTCAGGCAAAGGGGATTAATCATATAGAAGCTGTGATTGTATCTCATTACCACAAAGACCATGCGGAGGGCATTATAAATGTAATTGAGAGCATACGCACCGATTATGTTTTTATGCCTGTTATTGCAGATGCGGACCGCGAAGGCATGAAAGAATTGGCAAATGAAATCCGTAACACAGCTAAAGAAAATGGGACGAGGGTTTATTTCGTCGAAGAAGATACACGTCTTGAATTTAAAAGCGGGTTGGTGCTTGATATTTATTCGCCATCTGAAACATTACGCATTACTGACGAGAATAACACATCATTACCTGTAAAGGTGCAGTACGGTGACTTTTCAGCATTGTATACAGGCGATATGACAAGTCAGGGCGAACGGGAATTAGCAGAAAGAGCTGATATTGATACTGTCGTACTAAAAGCTGCCCATCACGGCTCACGTAATTCGACATCGGAGGAGTTTGTCGATGCGGTAACACCCCAATGTGTTGTAATAAGCTGTGGAGAGGATAATATGTATGGACACCCTCACGCAGAAACACTTGACAGATTATCAGATGCAAGAGTGTTGCGGACAGATTTAATGGGAGATATACGTATTTATGCACGTAAGAGCGGTAAATACTCAGTAAAATAATAATAGATTTATAAATAGAGAAAATAAGTAAATAATAAGTATAACATATATAGCGGAATTTATTTTTAATCTTTTTCATAAAAAGGGGTTGACTTTTATTATGTTTTATGATATTATAATTAGCGTTATTAATGCCGATGTGGTGGAATTGGCAGACGCGCTGGACTCAAAATCCAGTGGAGTAAAATCCGTATCGGTTCGACCCCGATCATCGGCA
>CADBPJ010000177.1 GCA_902796445.1 uncultured Ruminococcus sp.
ATTTATTTACTGTTTCTTTGTGTTCCCACACACCATATCAATTACTACTTTTACGACAACGTAATTTTTTATCTCTTTATTTCGGAATTTATCGCCCTCCGAATTAAAGACTGTATGCTTCACAAAGTGCTTAAAATCAAGGATTTCTACATATTTCGGTTTTGTAGCAACACTATAGTCTCCACATGGCACGTGTTTGGGAACATATCCACACCTGTTACGGCGGTGGGAGTGTATCCTAATGATGACAGGTGTTTTGCATCACGTGCAAGGGTTGATGCATTGCACGATACGTATACTATACGTTTAGGCTGTGCTTTTGCAATCGCCCTTAGCGTTGCCTCATCACTGCCCTTTCGGGGTGGATCGAGGATTACAATGTCGGGTTTCATTCCGCCCTCAATGAGTTTTGGTACGGCATTTTCAGCACTATCGGCAAAAAAATCCGCATTTGAGATGTTGTTATTTTTTGCATTTGATTTTGCATCACGTACCGCCTGTTCGACTATTTCGATACCTGTCACGTGCTTTGCGGATTTTGCCGCAGCAAGCGATATTGTGCCAATACCGCAGTACACATCAAGAACATTGTCCTTGTCTGTAATATTGGCATATTCTAAAGCCTTGCCGTATAGCTTTTCTGTCATATACGGGTTTATCTGATAAAAGCTATGGGGCGATATTTTAAATTTTATTCCAAGCAATGTGTCCTCTATTTCAGCCTTGCCGTAAATTAGTTTGTTTTCCATTCCGAGAACATTGTTGGTGCGTGTTTCGTTTATGTTTATATATATAGATACAATTTTATCCGATACAGCCGTAAGCCTTGACACAAGCTTTTCTTTTTGGGGTATTTTTTTGCCGTTCACAGAAACAACAACCATTATTTCACCGCTTGCTCTGCCGTCACGAATGAACACACGCCGGACAAGACCTGTATGATTTTTCTCGTTATATGGCATAACACCTGTTTCTTCCATATATTCCTTTACAGCCTTAACTATTTTTTCATTCTCCAAAATACCTGCCATGCAATCATCAATGGCAATTATATCGTGCGAACGGCTTGCATAAAATCCGCTTACAAGCTCACCGTTTCTGTCAGTGCCTACGGGGAATATGCATTTATTTCTGTATCTGTACGGATTTTCCATACCTATTATTTCATCACATTTTAAATTCTCAAATCCGCCTATTCTCTGCATTGCATCCTCGATAAATCCGCCCTTAATCTCAAGCTGATTTTCGTATTTTATATGTTGCAGGTGACAGCCTCCGCAACGTTTAAACACAGGACATTTGGGGTCACGGCGTATGGGTGATGGTGTGGTTATATCTAACATTCTGCCAATTGCATACTTTGACAACACCTTTACAATAACTATTTCACCCATATCGCCCGTCACGGTCATAGGCACAAACACAGTAAAACCGTCCACCTTACACACTCCGTTTCCGTCCGATGAAACGCCTGTTATTTTTATTTTATAATGCTTGTTCTTTTCTACCATAGCAATTACTCCGTTTATTTTGTACTTATATTATACACCATCCAACTCGATTTTGCAATAAGCAAAATTGCTCACTCAAAACGAGCAATTTCCTAACCGATAAAAACCCTGCAACCAGGATTGCCTGGTTGCAGGGAATTGATATGCGATAATTATTTTGTGCCTTTTTTAACTTCGTCTGCGTGCTGGCTTTGAATGTCAGGATATACAGAGAGCATAGGCTCAATGTCTTTATGATATAAATGACGGTCGCAGTAATTCTTTGTGCACTTGTATACCAACGGCGAAAGGACAAGTACACCTATTAAGTTAGGAATCATCATAAGTCCATTAAAGGTATCGGATAGATCCCACGCAAGATTTTCGCCCATAACCGCACCGCCGAATACTGCCAAAACAAAGATTACCTTGTATATAATTGTGGATTTTGTTCCGAATAGATATTCAAAGGCTTTTGTTCCGTAGTGGCTCCAGCCAAGGACGGTTGAAAATGCGAAAAGCAAAAGGGCGATTGCCACAAAGCCTGTTCCTATCTGACCGAAGGTTGCACCAAATGCCTGACCTACAAGAGAGCCGGTATTTGTAACAGAATCTACTACCTTACCTGTTTCAAGGTCTATGAAACCGGAGGAGAGTACGGAAAGTGCAGTAAGGGTACATACAACGATTGTATCAGCGAATACTTCAAATATTCCCCACATACCCTGTCTTACAGGCTCTTTAACATTAGAATTTGAGTGAACCATAACAGAAGAACCAAGACCTGCTTCGTTAGAGAATACTCCGCGCTTCATACCCATCTGTACCGCCAGCTTAACGCCCGAGCCTACGATACCGCCGCCAACCGCTTTAAGGCCGAAGGCGCCCTTGAATATTGATACAAACACAGCACCCATAGAGGAGATGTGCATAAGACAGATGATAATTGTTCCCAAAATATAAATGATAACCATTGCAGGAACGATTTTTTCAGTAACTGCCGCAATTCTCTTAAGTCCGCCGACTACAACAAGACCTACAAGAATAAGAACTGCGATACCTGTAACAAATTTCGGGATGCTGAAAGCATCCAGCATATTTGTCGCAATGGTGTTTACCTGTGTCATATTTCCGATACCGAAGGAAGCCAACAGGCAGAAACAACAAAACAGTACGGCAAGTATCGCACCGATTTGTTTGCAACCTTTTTTCGCACCAAGTCCGTTCTTTAAGTAGTACATTGGACCGCCGGACCATTCGTCCTTGTCGTTTTTAATTCTGTACAAAATACCAAGAACATTTTCGGAATAATTTGTCATCATACCGAAAAATGCAATAATCCACATCCAGAATACCGCTCCTGGACCGCCTGTGGCAATAGCTGATGCAACACCTGCTATATTACCTGTTCCGACAGTTGCCGCTAAAGCTGTACATAAGCTCTGAAACTGGGAAATAGATTTGTCACTTGTGTGCTTTGTAACATTCTTGTCGCCGAAGATAGCACCGATAGTGTTTTTAAACCAGTGTCCTATATGGGAAATCTGAAAAAACTTTGTGAGAACTGTCATCAAAACGCCCACAAACGCCAAGAGAATAAGCGCAGGCCATCCCCACACAACACCATTTACTGCATCGTTGACTTTTTCAACAGCATTTAAAAAACCTTCCATAAAAAATACTCCTTTAAAAAATATTAACAAAATAAAAAGAGCCGAAATACACATAAAATGCAAACTGCTCTAAAAAATCAAAGTAGGAGGATAAAAGGCAAATATCGTACTGTATAGCAATTTCTCCGTCCTTTTACCTGAGAGATCGACCGTGCAACTACAAAATGCATCAGCCTTACACCTTCGGCACCTTTTAAACTTTTGTTTTAAGGATTCTCCAGAGCAACCTATCGCTACGAAACCGATACAAACTTACATCATAGATGGCTGTACCGCGGCAATCTACGCCATTGCTTCTCACCATATTCCGTATGACTCAATGTTATATTGTCGAATTTAGTAGGATTATATCATATTCTGGAAAAGATTTCAAGATTTTTTTTTAATTTTTTGTATTTTTCCCAAAAATAAAGGGGCTGCATCAAAATACAGTCCCCTTAAATGGTCAAAATACAATAGTACTAATATTCTTTTCTGTAAGGAGCTTTTTGCTCCTCTTTTTAAAACTATAATATTGCATTCCATAACTCCTCGTGCGGATTTGCAATTACCTCGGTATTTATCAATACACCCTCGTCTGCGGCAATTCTTGCTCCTGCCTCAACTGCCGCACGAACGTCACTGACATCGCCTGTCATCGAAACAAAGCATTTGCCCGCCATTCCGCGCGCAACACGTACCTCAATCAGCTCTATGTAGCCTGATTTCACTGCCGCATCTGCCGCACGAATTGCACTTGCCGCCGTAAATGTTTCGATGATACCAAAGGAACGCTTTTCCTTGACATCTACTACACCATGTACTGCTTCAATTACGTTTTTACCAAGATTACCTATTACAAAGGTTTCTATCAATGCATCTTCTGCAACTACTTTTGCGTGATCTACAGATGCCTTTATAGCAGAAAGCTCACCGCCTACGATAGTCACATACTTGCCCGGGCATACTGCGCCCGAACTCAGAAGGGTAATTCCTGCACTTTTAAGCATTTCGTCAGTTACGACAATGCCTTTGGATACGTTTTTACACTCTACCAAGCCTATCGAATTCATAACTGCTCACCCTACTTTCCTATTATTATAAATCTGTCTGTTATTTCTGTTACTGTACCATTAATTGATGCGTGCATTGTTGTACCTAAATCCTCATATGGTGTTAATGCCACAACGTCACCGCACTTGACCTTATCTCCAACCTTTACAACAGGAGTTGCAGGTTTTCCGACATGCTGGCTTAATGCAATGTAGACTTTATCGGGATTAAACTGTGTGTCAACCTTTTCCACAAAGTCTTTTACATAACGTCTTATGCCAAGTCTGTCAATGAGCTTATTTGATGAAACAAGTCTTGATGCTCTCACATCTCGTACTGACTCAGGAGCGATATTGTTTGTTCGCTTAAGTCCATGCTTACCTAATGAGCCTTTTATTTCCATTGAAAGCTTAGATGGGGTAAGTCCCTGCTGGCACGCAATTACAGAGCATATTCCGCAACCACAACACAATGCGTTCTGCAAGAATGCCTCCGTATTCTGCACCTCACCATGCGATGCGGCACGTACAGTTTTATGTACCTCTAAATTATATCCTAAAAGGTATCTGGGGCATATGTCTGTGCACATAGTACAGTTACAGCACGCCGCAGATGCTCTTTTCATTGCGATGTTTGTGGGTAACATCATTCTCTGGATAATACCGTGTGTTTTAGGGAATATCAAAAGACCCTTTGTTGTCTTTGTTACCGCATCTGTGTCAATATCCACAAGCTTACCCATCATAGGTCCGCCGTTTACTACCGCCTTGTTTTCCAGGTTACCGTAGCCTACACTGTCAAGTAAATCCTTGATTTTTATACCCACAGGCACTGTTACCGTTATATCCTTCGGTACATCTCCGCCTATGGTTATATACTTCTTAACTACAGGCTCTCCATTTGTCATTGCCTTATAAATGTTATAAACTGTTTCGACATTTACTACCATTACTCCTACCATAACGGGGATAGCACCCTCGGGAATGATTTTACCTGTAGTTTCATATGTTAAGACTACCTCATCACCTGCGGGGTAAATGTCTGGAATTTCTTTTATTTTTATAGGTGTGCCTTTAAATGTATTAACAACCGACTCATTGAGCAAATGCATATTTTTGCCCTTAATTCCGATTATTGCCTCTTTCGCACCCATAGTATCGCACATCGCCTTTAGTGCTTCTGCAATTTCAGCTAAATGGCACTCCAAAAGATGATGGTCTACCATCATCAAGGGCTCACATTCAGCGGCATTGACCACTATCTGTTCCACCTTATCGGAAAGCTTTCTGTGTGTGGGGAAACCTGCACCTCCCGCACCTACGATTCCGGCGTTGTATATGATTTTTTGCAATTCTTCTATATTCATTGCCGTATCCTCCGATTTGTTTTATGTAATACAGGGTTATACCTGTTTTTTGTCCAAAATACCAACTATCAGTGCATCTACAGGTATATCGTCCTTGCCCATAGCAACTCTTGCACTTGAGCCTTGCGTGATTATTACGTCCTCGCCGATGCCTGCACCTATACCATTATCCACTGCAACTAAAAACTTATCAACAAGCTTTTGGTTTTCTATGCACTGAACAAGCATAAATTTGCAACCGACAAGCGAATCAAGCTTGTGTGTTGAAACTATGCTTCCGTATACTCTTCCTATTATCATAATATTTCACCCTTTCTGCGGCATTGCCACAGACAGTTATTTTGCTAAAATCTTAATAACATCGCCTGTTTTTAATGCACAAGCGTTTGCATCGTCCGTGTCAATATGCATTTCGGGCGTAAAGCTTTCATGCACACGTACCTGAACATTGAAGAACTTTGTAGGTTTACCGGTCTGTACCTCAACGTCTACAAGGTCATTGTCACGTACACCATATTTCTCCGCGAGATACGGGGGTAGGTGAATATGACGGTTTGCAATGATACAACATTCGTTTAGGAATATACTGCCCTTAGGGCCCACCATTGCCATAGGTGCCGAGCCTTTAAGCTCGCCTGACGGACGTACGGGGGGACTGATTTTCAATTTGAATGTGTCTGTTCTTGACACCTCTATCTGGCTTTCTTTTCTCAATGGGCCCAAAACTCTTACATTCTCGATAGAACGCAAGTTGGGACTTACGATTGTTACACATTCTTCAGCCGCAAACTGCCCGCCCATAAGCTCTTTCTTTTTGTGAAGCTCATAGCCCTCGCCAAAAAGAGCGTCTAAGTCCTTACGTGACAGATGCACGTGTCTTGCAGATACGCCGATTTTTATTTCGTCTTCCGACTCCTTCTTTTTTAGTGTTTCAACAACCGCATTTGTGATTATTTCTTCAAGTGATGCCACTGTGATTACCCTCCTGTACAAAATTTGATGCCTTAAATAAGCGGCAGAGCACCCAACATAATTGGGTGTTCTGCTGCTATATAATCAGCTTATTATTAAACTGTAGGCAAAATCTTCTCTACGTCACCGTGCGGACGAGGAATTACGTGTACTGATACAAGCTCACCAAGTCTTGCACCTGCTGCTGAACCTGCATCTGTTGCAGCCTGAACAGCACCAACGTCGCCTCTTACCATAACTGTTACAAGACCTGAACCTATTCTTTCAGTTCCTATAAGTGTTACGTTAGCTGCCTTTACCATTGCATCTGCTGCCTCGATTGCTGCTACAAGACCTCTTGTCTCTACCATTCCTAATGCTTCTACTGCCATTTTATTTTCCTCCTATTTCTTTCCGGGCTTTCGCCCTAATTAACATTTTTTTATCTTAAAACGCATTGCGTCTTAATTCGTTATTTGGTTTTTGTTTGTGTTTTTTTCGTTGTTGTAGTCTTACGTTTTGCTGTTGTAGTTTTTGGCTTTGGCGCGTTTATGGCACCTACATGTGTTGCCGCCGTTTCTGAATTTGGCGTCTTTTCTGGCTTATCAAGATGTAAATACGGAAGTATTTCCTTGTGCGGTCTTGCAATGACTTGTGATGCCTTATAACTGCCAAGCTCTGTTGCACGTCTTACCCCCGCATCAACTGATGCCTTTACCGCTGTAAGCTCGCCGCGAACTACTATAGTTACAAGTCTGCCGCCAAGCTTACGTTCAGTTGCAACAAACTCAACATCTGCGGCTTTACACATATCGTCAAGCATAATTATTGCATCGCCAAGTCCGCTAACCTCTACCATGCCTATTGAGAAATCATTTGTCATTACGTATCCTCCTTAATATAGTCCAGGTAGTATACTTGAAATAGCTTCGTCGGGCTGTGCTATAACATGTGTTGCATAAACCTCACCTACGGCCTCTGCCGCCGCTTTGCCTGCCGCTACTGCCGCTTTTACTGCTGCGACCTGGCCTTCGACTACTACGTTTACAAGGCCTGATCCGATTTTTACGGTTCCGATTAGCTTTACATCTGCCGTCTTTGTCATTGCGTCGGTTGCATCAATTGCCCCTGTAAGACTTCTTGTTTCAATAAATCCTAATGCCTGCATTGGCAATCTCCTCCTTTACGCGTTCATTTTTATCTGACCTACAATGTCTTTGCCCACAGATATGCGTTCTGCCATTGTCTGTGTATCATCAGTCGGTCCTGATATGACATGACTGCAGATAACTCCCGAAACAGTGTTTGCGGCAAGCACCGCCGCATCAACTGCAGCCTTGACAGCTGATACCTCGCCCTGCACCTTGATTGCCGTAATCAGCGGCACCTCTTCGGCTTCGGCATTTGCAGGCTTATTTGTATCTATTGCAATGACCTTGACATCTGCTGCTTTTGCCGCCGCATCTGCCGCTGTTATTGCTGTTACAAAGCCGTACATCTCAACTATTCCGATTGCGTTATTCATAGTATGTACTCCTATTTTCTACAAGCTTACTTGTTTACGATAGCAATTTTCAAACCTTTTTGCTCTAAATTGGTTTTTAATGCTTCGTTTATTTCTTCAAGTCCGTACTTATGTGTAATAAGCTCCTTAATTGGCAAGCCTATTGCAATAGCTCGCTTTAAGAAATCAAAAGTTGTTGCATAATCTCTTAACGTATATACCCATGAGCCTACAAGTGTGATTTCCTTTGCACACAGGTCAAAGTGCGGGTTGATTGTTGCATCGCCGCCGTTTATGAAGAAGCCAAGCTCGCATAGTCCGCCGCCGTTTCTTATAAACTTATAAATATTACCATGTGCTACAGGTGAACCTGTGCATTGGAACGCAAAATCTGCAAGATAACCGCCGAATGCATCCTTAACCGCATCTGTAAGTGCCTCAATGCCCTTATGGTTCATAAAGTTTACTGTCTTGTCAGCACCCATACGCTTTGCAAATTCAAGTCTTTGCTCGTTTCCGTCAACGGCTACGATATTCTCGATACCCATTGTACGAAGAACTGCTATACAGATAAGTCCTATAGGACCGCATCCCTGAACTACTACTCTTGAGTTAAATCTCAATATATTTGTAAGCTTTGCACGCTCTACCGCATGAACAAGTACCGCACATGGCTCTATCAGAATTCTTGAGTCAAGGTCAAGGTCACTTACGTTAAATACAGTTGAACCGCCCCTTATTACCATATAGTCTGCAAACCAGCCGTTAAGATGAACATCATCATCAGGCAACAAACCATATACGTCTGCTCCGCCTACATTCTGCTTGTTTAAGTCAAACATTGTTATGTCGGGGTTGTCTTTAAATATCATACAAGTAACAACCTTGTCACCTACTGAAAGCGGTTTTCCTGCACTGTCAAGCTTAACGTTTTTACCCATCTTTACAATTTCGCCTGTTCCCTCGTGGCCGAGAACAACAGGAATAAGTGAGAACGGGTCATTCTTGAACTCGTGTGCAT
Source organism: uncultured Ruminococcus sp. (assembly GCA_902796445.1). Classification (GTDB taxonomy): domain Bacteria; phylum Bacillota; class Clostridia; order UBA1381; family UBA1381; genus Ornithomonoglobus. The sequence continues at coordinate 9,038 of CADBPJ010000177.1, forward strand.
CAGTACCGCACACACCGCACCCCTCTACCTTTACAAGTATGTCATCATCACCAAGCTCAGGGATAGGGTACTCCTGGATTTCAAACTTTCCCTTTTCTGTGAGCATCGCAACCCTTGATGTTTTTGGTATCACACCATTTGATGCTGATGCTCTCGTTGCAGGTGCATTACCTGCCATTTCGTTTAATACCTGCTGCACTAATGCAGCAATTTCATTTTCGTTTATAGCCAAAGTATGTCACTCCCCTCAAATGATATATAGTGCATCTGACAATACGCAACGTCTTAATCTTGTAAAGCTTCGCGGTGATGTTATACCCTCACCTGTAGGGCCTGCAATAGTAAATGTTGTCCAGCCCTCTGCATTGAAGCCAATGCCTGCATAGCTTGGTGCGTTCTTTACAAAGATTGTTGTTTCTATTGCCTTTGCGTACTGTGTCATATGGTCAACATTCTTTGAATGAAGATGTGCTGTATGACGGTTTCCATGCTCTGCCTTAACTGCCATTTCAACTGCATCGTCAAAGTTGTCAACCTTTACTATAGGCAATATCGGCATCATAAGCTCTGTCTGAACGAATGCTTGTGAGAAATCTGTTTCACAGATTATACATCTTATATCCTCATCAGCCTTTACGCCAATTTGAGCAAGGATTTTCTTAGCATCTCTGCCGACCCAATCCTTGTTTATTACACGTACTTTTTCGCCCTTCTTGTTCTCTTTCCAGACAAGAACTACGTCCTCAAGCTGTTTAATCTGTCTGTCATTTAACAGATATGCACCGTTTTTCTGCATATGATGAATTAACTCATCTGCTATGCCCTTAAGTGCAAATACCTCTTTTTCAGCAATACATGGCAGGTTATTATCAAATGTACAGCCATCAATTATGTCCTTTGCGGCTTTTTTAATGTCTGCAGTTTCGTCAACGATAACAGGTGGGTTACCTGCACCTGCACCGATTGCTTTCTTTCCTGATGAAAGGAGCATCTTTACAACCCCCGGGCCGCCTGTTGCAACAAGCATTTTTACCGACGGGTGGTTTACCATCATATTTGATGTGTCCATTGTCGGATTAGCTACTGTTACTACCACATTTTCGGGTCCGCCCGCCGCCAACACTGCACGATTTACAAGGTCAACTGCATATGCTGAAATTCGCTTTGCATGAGGATGCGGATTGAAAACAACGGCATTGCCGCCCGCAAGCATACATATGCTATTACAGATTACGGTACAGCTTGGATTTGTTGAGGGTGTAATTGCGCCGATTACGCCGTATGGTGCCATCTCCACTAAGGTCAAGCCACCGTCTCCCGACATTGCGCGTGTATCAAGGTCCTCTGTACCAAGTGTTTTATCTGCAACAAGATGATGCTTAAGGATTTTGTGATATACATTACCCATACCTGTGTCCTCAACGGCAAGCTTTGCCATTGTTTCCGCTTCTGCATGAGTAAGCTTTCTTATTTCGCTTATTATTTTTTCGCGCTGTTCTTTGTTATATTTACGGAACTGCGTGTATGCTTTATTTACGGCATCAAGTGCTTCCTCCATAGTGTCAAATACACCAAGCTGTTTACGAGGTGGCTTGATTGCCGATAAATCCATTTCTGAGAGCACGTCTTTAACGAGCTGACTTACTTTCTTTTCATCAATCACTTTGCTGCCTCCCTATTCTGCGGTCAATAGTTTATATCAACCATTTATTTTCTTTATTATTTCACTAAAAACTCTTGCACCCAAATCCGCAAACATTGTGTCCTCGTCTTTGGTTGCACCTGAAACACCTACCGCACCCATAAGCATATCGCCTGCCATAAGTGGTGCACCGCCGCCTAAAAGAAGGAGTCCGTCACCGTTTGTAAGACCGTCAAGGTCGCCGCCGCGTGATTTTTCCAACGCATCTGCCGTTGTCATTCTCAGTGCCGCTGATGTGTATGCCTTTCTCTGTGCAATATCTGTTGCCGCTAAAATCGTATCGTCCATTGCCTCAAACGCAATCAATCTGCCGTTATCATTTGTTATAGCTACGGCAACATTCTTGCCAAGCTCCCTCGCTCCCCTTTGCACACAGCTTATAACCTCTTTTGCAAGGTCAAGGGTGAGCCTTGATACTTTTATCGGAACAATCTTTTCTTTATATGTAGGTTTTTCGTCGGTGGTCTTAGCGGGAGCTGTGCCTGTGATTTTTGCAACCTGCGACAGCAAATCGTCAATACTATTCATCACTACCAACTCCTATGATTTCTGTTTTTTACAACCGAGGGTTGATTATTTGTTGCACTTTTCCAATACTCTTCTTGTAACCTCTGCTACTATATTCTCTATATCAGCATTGCTTCCGCATGAGCCTGATGAGCAAACCTGTGAGGGCAATGGCTGGAAGCCGTGATATGCAGCACTTGATTCTGTACCGTACTTAGCATTAGCATCTGACGGTGACATTGAACATGTGTCATTCTCATAGCAACCGGGGCAAAGCTTCTCCATTGGGTGCTTACCCGGCACTCCGAACTTCTTTCTAAGATCAATTAGCTTCTTAACCTCACCGCATGGGATTTCCTTTTCACCGCCAAGCAATCTTGAATACATCAATAGTTTTGCGTAGAACTCTGTTGATTCCATTCTAAAGAATGCAGTGTTCAGGTCACAACCAAATGACAACGCACCATGATTTGCAAGCAAAATTGCATCATAGTCCTGAAGATACGGCTCAAGTGACTCAGGAATTTCCATTGTTGAAGGTGTGCCGTACTGAGCAATCGGAACTGCTCCCAAGAATATAATAGCCTCAGGCATAATAAGCTTGTCAAGTGCGATACCTGCGATAGCAAATGATGTAGCAATCGGAGGATGAGCGTGTACAACTGCATTAACATCAGGTCTCTTCTCATAAACCTTTAAGTGCATTTTAAACTCTGATGAAGGACGGTATTGACCATTCTGCTCCTTGGGATTACCCTGTGCATCAACCTTACAAATCATATCGGGAGTCATATAACCCTTTGATACTCCTGTAGGTGTAACAAAAAATGTATTATCATCAACTTTTACAGAGAAGTTTCCGTCGTTTGCCGCAACAAAACCATCGTTGTAAATACGTCTGCCGATTTCACATAGTTCTTTTTTGATTTCGTATTCTGACTTATACATAATCATTACCTCTTTCTTGTTTTATTTTTGTTTTGTTTTGTTTTTCTTTTATTATACAACATATTAAAACATTTGTAAAGTGTTTTGTTTAAAAAAATCTGTCAAATAATTAGATTTTATCACCTAAAAATATGTGTACTTTTAACATAATAACATTTTATCACATTTTTGTACGTTTTGCAAGCAGTTTTTTACTGCTCACTAATAAATTTTTCTGCTTTTTCTATTGCCTCAAGCGTTACTGCCTTTGCAGGACCGCCGATTACGTTTCTGTCATTTACACAGGTTTCCATTGACACTGCATCGTATATATCATCTTCGATAATATTGGAAAATGTCTTGAACTCGTCCATTGTTAAGTCATCAATCGCCTTGTTGTTTTCAATACAATAGAATACCATATTGCCAATAACTGCGTGTGCATCACGGAACGGCAAGCCTTTCTTTACAAGATAATCCGCCGCATCAGTTGCGTTTGTAAATCCGCCTTTTGCACCCTCGTACATATTCACTTTATTTACCTTCATTGTGCTTATCATATCGCAGAACACAGGCAAGCACAGCTTAACAGTGTCGATACTGTCAAAGATCTGCTCCTTATCCTCCTGCATATCCTTATTATATGCAAGCGGAATACCTTTCATCATCGTCAGAAGACCCATAAGATTTCCGTAAACTCTGCCTGTTTTTCCTCTTATAAGCTCCGCAACGTCAGGGTTCTTTTTCTGCGGCATAATTGACGAGCCTGTTGAGAATGCATCGTCCATTTCAACAAAACTAAATTCGTTAGATGACCACAGAATAAGTTCCTCTGAAAATCTGCTCATATGCATCATTATAATTGACAGACAGCTTGCAAGCTCCAAAACAAAGTCACGGTCGGAAACTCCGTCAAGCGAGTTCATTGTAATACTGTTAAATCCAAGCATATCCGCAACACTTTCACGATCTAACGGATACGTTGTACCTGCCAATGCACCAGAGCCTAACGGCATCACGTTTGTACGGTCAATACAATCCTGCAATCTTAAATAGTCACGCTTGAACATTTCGTAATATGCCATTGCGTGGTGTGCAAATGTAATGGGCTGTGCTTTTTGAAGATGTGTATAGCCGGGCATTATGGTATCTGTATGCTCCTTTGCCAAATCTACAAAAACGCTCATTGTATGTTTGAGCATTTCGGAAATCTCTGTTGCCTCGTCCATAAGATACATACGTATATCAACTGCCACCTGGTCATTACGGCTTCTGCCTGTATGCAATCTCTTTCCTGCATCGCCAATTCTGTCGGTAAGTATTTTTTCAATATTCATATGTATATCTTCTGCATCTATCAAAAACTCCACCTTGCCATTTTCAATATCTGCAAGAATATTTTTTAGCTCTGCAACTATCTTGTCCGAATCTTCCTTCGGGATAACGCCCTGATTGCCAAGCATCGTTGCGTGTGCAATAGAGCCGTTTATATCCTGCTTATACATTCTTTTATCAAATCTGATGGACGAGTTGAAATCATCTACTTTCTTATCGGTTGATTTTCTGAACCGTCCGCCCCATAGTTTAGCCATATTATTTCTCCAATCTTATGTTTTCATATATAATACCATATTTTCTGAATAAATGCAAGACCCAATGCATTTATTGCATTGGGTTGACATGTATCATACAATGTTTTATATTCTCAATCTTATTTTCAATATTGTCGTGAACTCTCTCGGCTATATCATGTGCTTCACGCAACGTAATATCAGGATCCTCCGCAATCTCCAAGTCCACATATATTTTGGAACCAAAACGTCTTGTCATAAGCGAATCAATCCGCTTTACACCGTCAATCTCCATAATATATTTACGTATTTCTTCAATTTCCTCATCTGAACACGCGCGGTCAATAAGTCTGTTTACTGCATCCATAAATATTTCTATTGATGCCTTTGCTATGAATATACATATAACTATACTTGCAATGGGCTCGCAGATTTTAAAGCCTAACAATGCACCGCCTATACCGATTAATGAGCCTATTGATGAGAGTGCATCGGAGCGGTGATGCCACGCGTCGGCGAGCAAGGAAGACGAGTCAATCTTTATGGCTGTACGTTTTGTGAAATGGTACATCCATTCCTTTACAGCTATTGATATTATTGCCGCCACAAGTGTCATTTTTCCGGGTATTGCAATCTCCGCTCCGCTTATGATTGTTTTAATAGCAGTAATTCCTATACCAAGTCCTGTTATAAACAGCATCATAGCAAGAATTATAGAAAATATACTTTCTATTCGTTCATGTCCGTACGGGTGAGAGCTATCCGATTTTTTTGCCGACATATTTACACCGAACATTACCGCTATTGTAGATACAACGTCGGAGGCAGAGTGTACAGCATCCGATACCAATGCCTGAGAATGTCCGACAAATCCAATTATAAATTTGAATAATGATAATGCAAGGTTTAAAATAATCGTAATTACCGAAACCTTGTTTGCTAATTTTTTATCCACGTTAAAACCTCCCGATATTTTATATCAGGAGGCTTTAGCTATCCCGATATACTAATAATGATATTATAAACACTTCTTACTATAATATTCAAATGCTTACATTTCGTTACAGTATACCACTTTTATTTGATTTTGTCAATATTATCTGCTTACTGTTACAAGCTGTGATTCGTCCCAATTAACTTCAGCCTTAAATGATTCTGAAACAAATCTTAATGGTACAGTTGTTACACCGCTGCCAAGTAACTCGGGAGCTTCTTCCATTTCTACAGCTTCACCATTTACAAATGCAGTCTTGTTACCTATCTGAAGCATAATTTCTGTATCGGTATCTACAATAATTACTGTCTGTGTCTCGCCGTCCCAGCCTACTTTTGCACCGAATGCTTCTGAAATAACACGTAGAGGAACAAGTGTTGTGCCCTCACCAACTATGTAAGGAGCTACCTCAACTTCAACCTTTTCATCATTGATGTCAAGCTCTTTGCTACCTACTGTGAATGATATTGAAACTTCCTTTTCTTCAGGCATTACTATTATACGGTTTGGAATTGCCTGCGGAGGAATGCTCATTGTTGTTACTGAGTAAAGTACAAGAAGCTTTTTGCCTGCATACTCTTCCTTATTCTCAACGTTAACTACAAGATTTCCGTCTGCACTGATTAGACGGTCTTCAACTATGTCGAATTTATCCACAAATACTGACTGCTCAGCCTCAGCTTCAACTACGATTGCCTCGGCAAATTTAACGTCCTTTGTCAGAAGGAGTGATGTTGATACAACCACTACATTGTCGCCTTCCTTAAGCTCAACGTCTGTTACATTTTCGTCTGCTGATACTATGAATGTATCCTCTGTTGTTACGAAGCTTACCTCAACCTCGTCAATCACTACGCTGATTGCACCCTCGCCAACTGATTTTACAACACCCTTGTATGAGTTGTAGTTATTAGGTGCAATAACAGGAACTGCTGAATCCTCATTTGTGTCCTCAACTGATGTCAAAAGAATGTCGCCCTGTACAATGCCTTCCGTTGTTGCCATTGCCGGTACTGATGCTGCAAGCATTGATGCACCGATTAGCAATGAAATAAATTTCTTGTTCATTTTCTTTTTCTCCTTTAAAAATTTTCCGTCTTTCTGACGGTTTCATAAGTAATACGATTAAGATTTGAAAAAGGTTGCATAATTTTGAAAAAAAATAATATATTTTTTTATAGAGTAAATTTTTAGGGGAGATAAATAGTGAGTTATGGCTATTCTTACATAATAAATGAAGTCAAAACATTTAAGAATGTATCTATCATAGGCAATACAACGGAACACAGAAATATTTTTTGTATAAGGATTGGGGAAGGGGATATACCCATTGTTTTTGCTGCATCATTTCACGGGTTGGAGTATCTCACAACACCTGCTCTTGTTTCCTTTGCACATAACTTTGATAAAATGACACAGTATCATAACAAGGTACAGATATATTTTGTTCCTATGGTAAATCCTGACGGTGTTGAAATTGCATTGCATGGGATAAATCCCTCAAATTTCTACCACAAAAAAATTATAGAACACGTAGGAATAACTGATTTTTCAAATGTATGGCAGGCTAACGCTTCGGGTGTTGATATAAACCATAACTTTAATGCTGATTGGAAAAGTGTATGTAAAGCTCCATCACCTACAAAATACGGCGGTGAATTCCCCGAATCCGAGCCTGAAACACGTGCCGTTGTGTCGCTGTTACAACAGATTGAGCCGGAGCTATTTATTGCTTTTCATTCTCAGGGGAAGGAGATATATTATGATTTTAACGGTATGGAGAGTGAACTCGCAAGGACAAATGCAACAGAAATCGCAAGACTTGCCGGATATACAGCAGTCAGAGCCGAAGGCACAGCAAGCTTTGGCGGAGCAAAAGATTGGTACGTTCAGGAATATCATAAAGAAGCTTACACAGTAGAGCTTGGATTTGGGAAAAATCCTCTCCCTCTTTCACAGCTTGAGGGTATGGTTAAGGATACAAATACCATTTGTATTGGGTTAATAGACAAATTGATACAACGGGGCTGTAAATAATATAGCGGTTTGTACAGCTGTCGCGGTGTGTTTGGCGAAAATGCATTTCTCATGTGGTTCAGAGCATTTAAGGCAAATATACCGCGACAGTCCCTTATGATATATTATTTACTTAATTTGTCAAGCAGTTTTTCTGCTTTTTTTGTTAAATTTACATCAGTGTTTAACTCTATCGCATATTTTAGACTCAAATACGCTTTTTCGTAGTCCTTATTTTCCATATACTGCTTTGCCGCCTCTATTGCATACTCCTGTTTTTTTAGCTTTACGTCCTTGTATTCGTCCATATTTCTGCCTTCAAGCTCGCTTAAAGCCGCTTCATAATAGCCGTTTTCTGCATTTTTTACAGCATTTGTATACTGCATATTACGCATAATGGGAACACCGACAAAATAAGCAAGAGTAATACTGAGTGCAAATATTATTATAATTATTCCTACTATTTTAAGTATTGTTTTATTCATAGTTTTTTCCTTTAAAAGAAGAAAAACAGCCGCAATAAATCACGGCTGTTTCTAATTGCTATTGTTTATTAAGACTTACGCTTCAATCTCTGAAACAACGCCTGAACCAACTGTTCTACCACCCTCACGGATAGCGAAACGAAGACCCTTTTCGATAGCGATAGGAGTGATTAGCTCAACTTCCATCTTTACGTTATCGCCAGGCATACACATCTCTGTGCCTGCAGGTAGGTTAATAACACCTGTAACGTCTGTTGTTCTGAAATAGAACTGAGGTCTGTAGTTGTTGAAGAACGGTGTGTGACGGCCGCCTTCGTCCTTTGTCAATACGTAAACTTCAGCACTGAACTTTGTATGAGGGTTAACTGAACCCGGCTTAGCCAATACCTGTCCACGCTCAATTTCAGTTCTTGCAACACCACGAAGAAGTGCACCAACGTTGTCACCAGCCTCTGCGTAGTCAAGAGTCTTTCTGAACATTTCAAGACCTGTAACTACTACCTTACGGCTTTCGTCTGTAAGACCAACGATTTCAACTTCCTCGTTAATCTTTAGCTGACCTCTCTCAACTCTACCTGTAGCAACTGTACCACGGCCTGTGATTGAGAAGATGTCCTCGATTGGCATAAGGAATGGCTGATCTGCCTTTCTCTCAGGTGTTGGGATATATGAATCAACTGCGTCCATTAAGTCCCAGATGCACTTGTACTCAGGAGCATCAGGATCTGTTGATGTTGACTCAAGTACGCCAAGAGCTGTACCTACGATAACAGGAATGTCATCACCGGGGAACTCGTACTCGTTTAATAACTCTCTGATTTCCATCTCAACAAGCTCAAGAAGCTCATCGTCGTCAACCTGGTCAGCCTTATTCATGAATACTACGATATAAGGAACGCCAACCTGACGAGAAAGAAGGATATGCTCTCTTGTCTGAGGCATAGGA
>CADBPJ010000178.1 GCA_902796445.1 uncultured Ruminococcus sp.
AGGTACCGTAATAAGACAATCACCTGCAACGGGTACACATATGAATCCTGCAGGCAAGGTCAAATTGTATGTAAGTACAGGCAGTGACGAATCAACGGATAATACAAAGGAAACACAGAAACCTACAGATGCTCCGGGTGATAGTGATAATGTTTCAAATTCTGATGATACAAAGAACACACCAACACCAACAGACAAATCAACACCTACACCTGAACCCGAAGCTAATGCTACATCAAAAAGGTATTCTGTGAGGATTCCTGATGATGCAAGAGAAACAGTGCATGTTAAGATAGTGGCAAACGGAAATGTGTTGCATAACAGCACTCACTCAAAGAGTGAGGGTATGGTTACCCAGGAAATAACAGGATCAGGAAATGTCAAGGTACAGACTTACATTGACGGGGTTCTTGTCAATGAAGAAACTTTAAAATTCTGATAATATGAGAGGAAGAATAAATAAGGGTATAGGCGGTTTCTATTATGTTGCTGTCGATGATGAAATAATTGAATGTAAAGCAAGAGGGAAATTCCGTAAAGAACACATAACACCTATAATTGGTGATGAGGTGGAAATTGAGGTAAAAAACGGAAAAGGTGCCATAACCAAAATTTATGAGCGAAAAAACAGCCTAATCCGTCCCGCGGTTGCAAATATTGATGTTATTGTTGTTGTGGTTGCATCAAAGGACCCTGATCCTGCTACTTTTGTAACGGATAAAATGCTTGTTAATGCTGAAATAAATGGTATTCCGTCAATTGTGTGCATAAATAAATCAGATTTAGCAAACACCGCGGAATTATATGATATTTATACATGTGCAGGATATAAAACTGTATGTGTATCTGCACTGGAAAACAATGGGCTCGATGAATTATTTGAAATAATAAAAGGTAAAACAGCTGCGTTTGCAGGTGTAAGCGGAGTGGGAAAATCAACTATTCTATCACGTATAACAGGAATGGAATTAGAAACGGGAACAGTATCTGATAAAATAAGCCGAGGTAAGCATACAACACGTCACGTTGAGCTTTTTAAGATGCGTGGCGGAGGATATGTTCTTGACACACCGGGATTTTCGTCGGTAGAAACTGAGGATATATCTCTACAGGATTTAGAGAGCTGTTTTCCTGAAATTCTAAAACATTCATCCAACTGTCGTTTTCGTGGCTGTGCACATATAGGAGAACCTGATTGTGCAGTTAAAAACGCTGTTTTAGAGGGTGTAATCCCACAGTCAAGATACGAGTCTTATAAAGAATTATACGAAATACAGAAGGGCAAAAAAATATGGAAATAATTTTATCACCGTCACTTTTAGCGGCAGATTTCGGAATATTAAAGGAACAGATAACAGAAGTGGAGAAGGCAGGTGCGAAATATCTGCACCTTGATGTTATGGATGGAATATTCGTGTCTAATATCAGCTTTGGTATTCCTGTAATTGAGGCATTGAGAAAATATACAAATATGGTATTTGACGTGCATCTGATGATTACAGAGCCCCAAAGATATATAGAACGTTTTATAGATGCAGGTGCTGACATTGTAACGTTTCATATAGAGGCTACAGATAAGATAGATGAATGTATCAATATCATTCGCAATCGCGGCAAAAGGGCAGGCATTGCCATAAGTCCCAATACCCCGGCAGAGGCTCTATATCCGTATCTTGACAAAATTGATATGGCATTGTGTATGACAGTAGAGCCCGGGTACGGCGGCCAGAAATATATGCCTGAAATGGAGAGTAAGGTAACGGCTCTAAGAGAGCGTGTAGATAAAGATTTCCTTATTCAGGTAGACGGCGGTATAGGTGAGGCTAATGTTCTGGCACCTGTAAATGCAGGTGCAAATGTGATAGTAGCAGGCACAGCCGTATTTGGCGGTAACATAACAGAAAACGTCAAGGGGATATTAGAAAAATGCGCGCAGTTATAATTGGTAACGGCGATATTCATAATTATGAATACATAAAGACAAAGTTAAGAAAAGATGATTTCATAATCTGTGCTGACGGCGGTTTAAGGCACATATCGCCCTTGGGTGTTTTTCCTGATATTGCAATAGGTGATTTTGATTCATCAACAAAGGATGAAACTGTCAAAACGTATGAATATCCTACACATAAAGATTTTACAGACGGCGAATTAGCGGTTAATTACGCATTAGAAAACGGATATAATGAAATTATGCTTCTTGCAATGACGGGAAAAAGACTTGATCATACACTGACTAATTTGTTCCAGCTTACAAAGGGTAATAATATCTGTCTGATAGATGATAACAATGAAATACATTTATTAAGAAATAGTGTAACTCTTAAAGGATTAAAGGGAAAAACAATGTCCTTAATACCTATATTTTCAAATCTTACAGAAGTTTATCTGACAGGTACTTTATATCCCTTAAAGGGAGAAACACTTTATTTTGGTGAAGGTCGGGGAAACAGTAATATAATAACAGAAGATGTTTGCACTATATCCGCAAAAGATGGAGTTGGATTGATATTTATAAACAATGGAGAATGAATTTGAATAATGATATATTTAGATAATGCCGCAACTACAAAGCCATCTCAAAGGGCGGCAGAAGCGATGATGATGGCAGTTTCAAATTTTGGCAACCCGTCATCACTGCATGGCTTGGGATTACAGACAGAGAAGCTAATAAATTCTGCGAGGGATAATATTGCCAATATGCTTGGAGTGAACTCGAAAAATGTTTATTTCACATCAGGCGGTACGGAATCAAATAATCTTGCAATATATGGCGTTGCAAACTCTTTAAAACGACGCGGTAAACGTGTGATTACATCCACGATTGAGCACCCGTCTGTTATGGAGTCATTTAAAAGACTTGAAAATGATGGATATGATGTTTGCTATCTCGGAGTAGATAAGGATGGCATAGTAAACCTTGATGATTTAGCAGGTATGCTTACAGAAGATACAATTCTTGTAAGCATAATGCACGTTAATAATGAAACAGGTGTAATACAGCCTATAGAGAGAATATCAGCTATGGTTCGTGAAAAATCACCCTACTGCATAATACATTGCGATTGTGTTCAATCCTTTGGAAAAATCCCCGTCAAGCCTGACAAAATGGGTGTTGATATGGTAAGTATCAGTGCTCATAAAATACATGGTTTTAAAGGCACGGGGGCATTATATACAAACTATGCACGTATTACACCGTTAATTCGTGGCGGCGAACAGCAGAATGAAATACGCCCCGGAACAGAGAATGTAGGCGGTATATTAGCATTTTCTGCGGCTGTATCAGAATGTGAAATTGATATTGAGAAAATGCGTGAAAAACGTAATTTAATGCGTGACTTGCTCTGTGAAAAGCTTGATAATGTTAAGGTAAACGGCTCTTGCGAGCATAACTCGGGCAGTGTGTTGAACGTATCTTTTATAGGAATTAAGGCAGAGATATTGCTCCATTCTCTTGAAAGACATGAAATATACGTATCAACAGGCTCTGCATGCTCAAGTCATAAGCCACAACCGAGCCATGTCCTGTTGGCAATGGGGGTTGAACAAAAGGCGGTGGACGGAGCTATCCGTATCAGTTTTTCTCAAAATACAACACTTGATGAAATACGCACTGCGGCAGAAATAATTGCTGGAGAAGTGTCTGTAATACGCAGATATATGTAGTATAGGAGAGGTATAGATGAAAGAAATAATTCTTGCAAAATATGGAGAAATAATTTTAAAAGGTGGAAATCGTCCTAAATTTGAAAGAATGCTTATTGATAATATCAAAAATGCACTTAAAAACGTGGCAGATTTTAAAATATCCATAAGACAGGCAACAGTATACGTTGAAGAATTTGACGAAGATAAGACGGACATCATAGTCGAGAGAATGTCAAAAATTTTTGGACTTGTTTCCGTTACTCGTGCGGCAGTATCTGAAAAAACAGTAGAGGCAATAGAAGAAACTGCATTTCATTATCTCGGTAAGGATTTAGAAAAGCCTGCAAGATTTAAGGTTGAGGCAAAGAGATCGGATAAAACATTTCCGCTTAATTCTTTACAACTGTGCATAGAACTTGGCGGTTGGCTTGACGATAAATTCCCCAACATAGTATGCGATGTACACAATCCGGAAATTACTGTAAAGGTTGAAGTACGTGATGTTGCGGCATATGTTTATATTGATGAAAAAAAAGTCAGGGGACAGGGCGGTATGCCTATAGGTTCAGGCTCAAAGGCAACCCTGTTGCTTTCAGGCGGTATAGACAGTCCCGTTGCAGGACATATGATTTCAAAACGTGGCGTAACGGTGGATGCGGTCAATTTCTTTTCATTCCCGTATACGTCTGACAGAGCAAAAGAAAAGGTTATTTCCCTGGCAAAAATACTTGCACAGTATACATCAAAGATTAATCTCTATATTGTGCCGTTTACTGAAATTCAGCTTCAGATACGTGATAATTGTCCTGAGGAGCATATGACTCTTATAATGCGGCGTTTTATGATGCGTATAACAGAAAAAATAGCACGTCGCAACGGCTCAAAGGCACTTATTACAGGAGAATGTGTAGGGCAGGTGGCAAGCCAGACATTGAGTGCATTGGATGTAACAAACGCTGTTATAGATATGCCTGTTTTGCAACCGCTTATCGGTATGGACAAAATAGAGGTAATCCGCCGTGCAGAGGAAATAGGGACATATGAAACATCAATTTTACCGTATGAGGATTGTTGCACTGTCTTTACACCAAAGCATCCGACAATAAATCCGAAACGTTCAAGCATAGAAAGAACAGAGAGTGTTCTCGACATAGAAAGGCTTGAGGAGGAAGCATTGGCGGGTATAGAAATTATCGAGGTCTATCCCGATTAAGAAAGTCACTATCGTGACTGTCGTTTCGCTGTGCTACACTCCAATAGGTAGACTTTCTTGCTATTAGGAAATCGAGAAATTTCCTAATAGATAAAAATTTTAAAAAAAGTATTGACAAGATAAGTCAGGTCTGCTATAATGTAAATATAACAAACAGATGTTCGTATAAATTCAAAGGAGATTGAATATGGCAAAATCAAAGGATACACCAAAGCCGCCCGTAGAGCGTTTGATGGATGAAGAAAAGAAAAAAGCACTTGATGCTGTTTTTAAGGTAATAGAAAAAGAATACGGTACAGGCTCAATTATGAAGCTGGGTGACACACAGGTTTCAAGCGTTGATGCTATTCCGACAGGCTCTCTGACACTTGATATGGCATTGGGTGTAGGAGGTATGCCAAGAGGCAGAATTATTGAGATATATGGTCCTGAATCATCAGGTAAAACCACAGTTGCATTGCACGTTGTTGCAGAAGCACAAAAACGTGGCGGTGAGGCGGCATTTATTGATGCAGAGCATGCGCTTGACCCTGTATATGCGCAGAAGCTTGGTGTTGATATAGATAATTTAATAGTTGCACAACCTGATACGGGTGAACAGGCACTTGATATATGTGAGGCGCTTGTTCGTTCGGGTGCATTGGACGTAATTGTAATTGACTCTGTTGCGGCACTTGTCCCTAAGGCAGAGATAGAAGGCGAAATGGGCGACTCACATGTAGGTTTACTAGCTCGTCTTATGTCGCAGGCCTTAAGAAAGCTTACAGGTGTAATATCAAAATCGGGTACTGCTGTTATTTTCATAAACCAACTACGTGAAAAGGTAGGCGTTATGTATGGTAATCCTGAAACAACACCTGGTGGACGTGCATTAAAGTTCTTTTCATCTGTGCGTCTTGATGTACGCCGTCAGGAACAGCTCAAGAATGGTTCAGAGGTTATAGGTAACCATACACGTGTTAAGGTTGTTAAGAACAAGGTTGCACCACCGTTTAAGGAAGCAGAGTTCGATATTCTGTATGGTGAGGGCATATCAAAGGAAGGCAATATTTTAGATGTTGCTGTAGAATATGATATAATTCAGAAAAGCGGTGCGTGGTTTAGCTATGATGGTGCAAAAATCGGACAGGGCAGAGATAACGCAAGAAAGTACCTTCAGGATAACCCTGAATTCTGTGAAATGATAGAGAAAATGGTACGTGATAAAATGACTCCAAATACTCAGAATTCCGTTAGCAAAAACAATGAAAATATTGATGATTTAGAAAATCATTTTGTAAATTCAGACGAAAATACTACAAATTGACAAAAAACCATTGACCTTTGACTTGATTTAGAGTATTCTATAGTAGAGTAAAGATATAGTTTAGGGGGGAGATTTTCAATGGTTTCAAGCGAAGTTACGGTTATGAATGCGGTGGGGCTTCATGCAAGACCTGCGACATTTTTTATACAGCGTGCAAACTCATTCAAGTCAAGTATTTGGGTAGAGAAGGATGATAGGAGAGTCAATGCCAAGAGCTTATTAGGTGTTTTGTCACTTGGTATAGTTAAGGGTACTACCATTACTTTGATAGCTGATGGTACTGATGATGAAGAAGCAATTAAAACTCTTGTAAGTGTTATCCAGTCAGATTTCACTGAATAATTATTAGGGTTAAAATGATCATAATAACTCTGTGGATATTCTGCGGAGTTATTTTTATCTATATAGATAAAAATAAATTGAATTGCCCGTGTGAAATTTTCCTCGCCTTGCTCGGAAACGCACATAGGCGTAACAAAGCACTATATCTTCTTTGTCCGCCATAAGCGGAGCGTCGAAGGTGCTTTGTTCTATAATCGCGAGGTGGTTATATGTTTGATTTTGAGGATGAAATTAAAAGGCTCCCTGATAAACCAGGAGTCTATTTAATGCGTAATAAAAATAATGAGATTATATACGTAGGAAAGGCGAAAATTCTAAAAAACAGAGTAACGCAATATTTCAGGAAAAATTCAAGCCATACACCTAAGGTTACAGCTATGGTTTCTCAAATTGCATCATTTGAATATATAATAACTGATTCTGAACGTGAGGCTTTGGCACTTGAGTGTAATTTAATCAAGAAATATAAACCAAAATATAATATATTATTAAAGGATGACAAACAATATCCTTATATAAAAGTATCAATAAATGAAGCTTATCCGAGAGTTAGTATGACACGTAAGCCTACGGATGACGGTGCAAAATATTTCGGGCCATATATGGGTAAAGGCACAATTAAAAATACACTTGACATAATCCAAACACTATTCAAACCCCCGGTATGTAAACGCAAATTCCCACAGGATATAAAAAAAGGAAGACCATGCCTTAATTATCATATAAACAACTGTATTGCACCATGTACAGGTAATGTTTCCAAAGAAGAATACAGAAAAGTTTTTTTTGAGATATGCAGATTTCTTGACGGGAAATACTCTGATTTAATTGACGGACTGACTGAGGAAATGTATGACGCATCGAAAAATTTTCAGTATGAGCGTGCCGCAATTTTGCGTGACAAAATCAACTCTATTCGTGAAGTTACGGACAAACAAAAAATAACGGATGCAACACACAACAATGACACGGACGTTATCAGCATTGCAACAGATGAGGGAATTGCATTTGTGGAGGTATTTTTTATACGTTCGGGCAGGGTGATAGGCAGAGAGCATTATAAGATTGAAAACGTAAGGGACTCTTCGGAAAGTGAAATAATTACAGACTTTATAAAGCAATTTTATGAAAAATGTGATTTCATACCTAATGAAATACTGACAGAGTATGAGTTATCAGAAACAGAGCTTTTGATGCATTGGCTCAGAGACCTCAAAGGCAAGAAAGTAGTAATTAATACACCAAAACGTGGTGAAAAATCAAAGCTTATTGCGATGGTAAAACTTAACGCACAAAAGGCATTGTCAAACCACAAGCTTAATCAGTTAAAGATAAAAGAAAACAGCGGTGTACTTGAACTGTTAAAAAGTATGCTTAACTTAGAAAAAACACCATCAAGGATAGAGGCATATGACATATCAAATATAAGCGGCAGTGATAATGTTGCGGCAATGGTAGTCTTTGACTATGGCAGACCTGCTAAGCGAAAGTATCGCCAATTTAAAATCAAAACTGTAGATGGGGCAGATGATTATTCATCAATGCGTGAGGTACTTTACCGCAGATTTAGACACGGAATTGAGGAAGAGGAAAAGATACAAAACGGCGAAATGAATATTCGTGATGCAAAGTTTTTGCCTTATCCCGATCTTATCCTATTAGACGGCGGAAAGGGCCATTTATCAGTCATTTCTGAACTTATGGAAATGATGGATAATGATACACCTGTTTTCGGAATGGTAAAGACGGAGAAACATAGAACACGTGCATTAATATCAAAAGACGGTGAGGTTGACATAAGTGCAAAACCGCAGGTATTTAATCTGATAACCCGTATTCAGGACGAGGTTCATGACACAGCAATATCATATTTCAGAAAGGTTCATGACAGAATTGACTCAGAGCTCGATAAAATTCCGGGAATTGGTGAAAAAAGACGATTTGCACTATTGACTAAATACGGAAATATTGATAAAATAAAAGATGCACAGGTCGAAGAATTAAAAGAAGTTGAATCAATGGATTTGAAATCGGCCGAAAATGTATATAACTATTTCAGAACGAAGAGAGAAAATGAGAATTTTAATAAATAAAATAACCGTTGCTGTAATTTGTTTAATGATTATGACATCATTTACGGGTTGCACCATAGTAAAAAAAAGTGATATACCCGAGAAGAATAATAACAGTAATACTTTGGATACGCAGAAAATAATTGAAAATTCGATTACTGTAGGAGTTGTGGAGTTGGATACGTATAATCCGCTTACAACAAACTCGCCTACAATGAAGAATATGTTAGGATTTATGTTTGAGCCCTTGTTTTTAGTGGATGAAAATTTGAATGCAGAGAATGTATTAGCAAGCGATTATGCTGTTTCACCTGATGGGAAAAATATTCGTATAACTATCAAAAACAACGTAATGTGGCATGATAATTCACTCTTTACATCAAATGATGTAGTATATACAATAAAGTGTCTTTTAAATCAGGAAAATAACTATAGTTATCTTACAAACTACGTTGAGTCAGTAACAGCGATAGATAACTATACCGTTAGTATTAATTTTAAAAGACCTGTACCAAATCCTGTATTGCTG
>CADBPJ010000179.1 GCA_902796445.1 uncultured Ruminococcus sp.
TTCATAGGAAAATCACTCCGTTCTGATATTTGTTTTTGTGGTTATTAACATTATATCATACTTGGTTTGATTTTCCTATATTTTTTTTGTCACCCATCAATTGTATCACAACATTATTAAATTTTTTCGTGTTTTTTGTTGCATTTATTGATAAATTGTGGTATACTATTGTTGCACACGAAAAATTCAACATTTTTTTAATCAATAGTACATAATATCGTTATGGCAATAACGATAGCTATGGTCTTATTTATGTGCTATTGGTAAAATTGTATCATATTATGTTTTTCGTGTGCAAATGAAAAATCCGCCATAGTTACGTGTTGCAATGCGTCGGCTATGGTCGGCGCATTTTTTGATACACGAAAGGAGAAATATTATGGGATTAGAACCACGCTCTATGGAGGAAATTGGTGCAACACTAAAAGAGATAAGAGAAGATAAAGGCTTATCATTAGGTGAGATTGCAAAGATTGCAGGAATGACAGAAAAGGAACTTGCAAAGTGCGAAGAATCAATAAAAGATATGCAAATGACAGACTTTTTGCGTGTGTGCAAAGCTCTCGGCATAAAAAACCCTGACGATATTATATATGAAACAAAATAAAACTGTGGGAGCTGTAAAAAAACCGACCCCCCATTCGTTAGATTTTTGGTCTAACTTTTGGGGATCGGTTCAATTCGCCGTCAAACGATCGGCGCATTTTTTTACATCCACCACTTAATCAAATGCAAGTCCCAAATACGTTGGTGGTTTTGTCACCTTGTCAAGGGATATATACATTGCAAACGGGGTATTGCCGTCAGGTGTTCTGAAATACCCCGCGTCCGCTCCCAATGCGGCGACTATCCCCGATGCTTTTTCTATGTTGCCTAAAAGCTCACTGCAATAGACCTTTCCGCCTGCTTTAGTGACGGCAACGATAAAATCATCACCCTTATATAACTGCATCTCTCTTGCAAGAAACTGCGTATTTTCTCGCTCCTGCACTGCTCCGCCATACGGCAGATACTCTCTTCGGAGCATTTCGTATTCCTCTGCTTTTATTGGAGTAATCTCTACACCTACATCTGATGGTCCGCAAGTGAATTTATCGACATAAGTAGCTGTCTTATACCCCATTTTACCGTAAAATTCAAATAGTGAATTCTCGCCCGGAACAAGTATTGCACCACTGTATCCGTCACGCAACAGCTTTTGATGCGTGCAATCCATAAGCTTATGGCAGATACCGCGTCCGCGATATGCAATATCTGTACCGACAGCATAGATATATGCCATAGGCTTACCCCAACACTCGCAATTAAACCAATACAACATTGACACAATTTTATCATTTACATATACCGCCATTGCACGTTCAGGCGAAAATGCTGTTTTGAAAAAAGCATCTAAAAACTCATCGCTATCCCCAAACACCTCCTGCCAGAGCATGCGGAGCTTCGGTATATCCGTTATTTTTGGCGGATTAATATTCATAGCCGTCCTCTGCCTTTCTTGCCCAGCACTTTTCCACCATATGATGAGGGCGATAGCTTGTCTTTGCCTTACGCAAGCCCTCAATACCCATATCCTCCTCACGGTTAAGGTATTCTAATTGCGGATATTTCTCCCGCAAATACCTCGCAAACTCGCAGTTTATCGCCGCATAGGTGCCGTCTATTTCCGTCCTTGCCTTTTCAAAGTGTACATCTATCGTATTTTCTGACGTGAAACTACCCATTGTCATTGCAAGCACCTCATCACCACGGAATATGGCAATTCCGTCCATATCAAGCTCGAAAAAATGCTCAAATCCCTTTTTGATTGCCGCCTTCTCCATTTCAAAGTCCGAATCGGGGTTATCTATTAGCTTGTCACGATACCACGTATCTACCATTTCCTTTATCTTTTGCATATTGCCATTATTTATCTCCTCAACACGATAATCAGGGCATGCGTTTATGAATTGATTATACTTGTTTTTCTTACTGTGGAATTTTCTGCCTCGTAACTCTGCTAAATCGTTTATGTCATAAACATAATCCCACGAGCCTCTGTCGCACTTAATATGAAATTCATTGGGGTAGAGTTTCTCCAAAATTTCCCGCTCACGCGATGTAAGACCCGTAAACCGACACGTTATGCCACGCTCACAGCTATCATTTATAAGTGCATCAAGCACCGCTTTCTTATCACCCGCACCCACAGGGAACGGATACACACTCTTGCGGTCATACTGCGAAAACAGTACCAAATGTCCTTCCACCTCTGCCCATCGCTGTCTGCCCCACATATACAGATTTGCAAAGGAATATTCACAGCCTCGCTCGTTGCCGTCAAAGAGGTATTTTTTTATCGTTTCTTTATCTTCTATGCTAATATGCTTAAATTCAATCACTTTAATCACTCTTTCCTGTAAGCTTACGTATATATATAGTATACCCCAAATTGTCGAAATTTGCAACATAAAAAAGCAATGTGTTGACATGGTTTTCATTTTATTGTATAATTATTTATAAATCAAGCAAAATCGGAGTGGTTATAATTGAGTAAAACAGTTGGGTACATTTATCTTGTGCTGACCTTTGTAATATGGGGGAGTCTTTATGTTACGGCAAAGTCGGTTATGGCGGAAATTCCGTCTACGGCAGTGCTTGCATCACGATATGCAATAGCAGTTGTTGCATTGTATTTCGTTATGCGAAAACGTGGGTTTAAAAAAATAAAAAAA
>CADBPJ010000180.1 GCA_902796445.1 uncultured Ruminococcus sp.
ACAGCATCATCGTTTTTTGTGTCACTCATTACAATGTTGACATTTTCGTCTTCCAGTACTGAGCATATGGAACGCAGATAGTAAGGGGTAAAATATATATCTGATAAGTTTAGAAAAATATCTACTCTGTAATTCTTCGTAATAAGGTTGCTTTTACAGAAAGTACCCTTCCCGTGCTGTTTCTCAAGAAGACCTTCGTTAACAAGCAATGCAAGCGCGTCTCTGATCGTAAGTCTGCCAAGATGGTAATGCTTTATCATTTCCGTTTCACTCGGAAGCTTATCACCTTTTTTGATTTGACCTGTCCTTATCTGTTCTCTTATCGTATCTGCAAGCTGTACATACAACGGGACCTGACTGTTTCTGATTATCAAACCATTATCCCTCATTTCACACTTATTGAGCCCATTATACAACAAAAGAAAAAATTTTGCAAGAAAAATCTGTTAAGTAACGCTAAATTGCATTTTTCCGTATTGACAATAATATTTTTTTGTGCTACAATCAACTTATACAGATGAGTTGATAAGTTTATACGGATAAAATTGGGAGGCATTATGGAATATTATTTATCGTTTGATGTGGGAACAACATCTATGAAATGCATATTGTACGACGATAGGCTCAACGAAGCATTTTACACCGCCAAGGAGTACAGCATAATCACGGAAAGCGGAGGAATTGCAGAGCTGGACGCAGAGACGTATTATAACACCTTCCTCGCCTCAGTACGGGAAATGTCGCTTGCCGGTATACCGATTGAAAATATAAGGTCGGTCACCTTTACCACTCAGGGTGAAACACTGATACCGGTGGACAAAAGCGGCAATGCCTTATGTCGTGCCGTTGTATGGCTTGACACCAGAGCAGAAGTCGAGGCTGAATATATCAAGTCGCACATTGACAGCGTACGTTTTTATAAAAAAACAGGACTGTGCGGCATTGACGGAGCCTTGCCGGCCGCGAAAATTCTTTGGCTTTACAACAACAGACCTGATATATACGAAAAGACCCATAAAATACTTCTCCTTGAGGACTATCTGATATACAGGCTTACCGGAAAATTTGCTTCGGAAAAGTCGCTTCAGTCCTCAACGGGCTGGTATAACATTATCGGAGAGAAATTTTTCGAGGAAATGGGAAGTATATGTAAAATCAACGAGTGTATGCTTCCGGAAATCCTTCCCTGCGGAACTCCGGTGGGAAGGATAATTCCGAAACTTGCCGAGGAGCTTGGATTTTCCTCGGATACATATGTGACAACAGGCGCGATGGATCAGATTGCATCCGCAATCGGCAGCGGAAACATTAACGAGGGAATTGTCACCGAAACCACGGGAACGGCGCTTGTTGTGGGCGTTACAACAGAAAACCCTGTTTTCGATATAAGCAATCCTGTGACAATATATAAGCACTATGACGGAAAGTTCATCTATATGCCGTATTGCAACACTGCCGGTATAGCGTTGAAGTGGTTCAGGGATAGGCTTATGCCTTACGCGGCAGATGAAGCGGCAAATGCCGGCATTTCCGCCTATGAATACATAGACGAAAAGGCGGCTCAGTCGCCCCCGGGCAGCAATGGTGTCATAATGATTCCTAAGCTTTCGGAGGAGGGCGCATTTATCGGGCTTTCCCTTTCGACTGATATTTCAGATATGGCACGGAGTGTTCTCGAAGGCGTGGCGTATATGCTGAGAGAGATAATTGAACTTATCGAAAACAGAGGCATAAGCATTACGGAGATATATTCTCTCGGCGGAGGCTCATACAGTCCGCTGTGGCGGCAGATAAAGGCGGACGTATGCGGAAAGAATATTATATCCGCGGATTACGCACAGACAACCGCCCTCGGAGCGGCTGTTCTCGCGGCCGTTGCCGACGGAAAATACAAAACCGCCAAGGAGGCTCTTGCGGCACGTCGTGTTGAAAAACGCACTGAAATTCCGTGTGCCGAAAATTTTGAAGTATATAATAAAAATTATAAAAAATATAAAAATTTCATAGACGGAGGAAATGATTTATGAAGAATATGGCAAAGGCAAATGTGGTAATGCTCAGCATAGGAGAGGAGATGTATCCCCAGGACTATCTCGGCAGGGTTATTGACGAGCTTCGCGAAAAAGTATCGGCTATGGACTGCAGTCTTGTAAGCTGTCATACAATTATGTGTATGAAGGACGCGGAGGAAACAGCAGAGGCTCTCGTGGGAAAGCCGATTGACTTGTTTATCGTGAACTTTGTTTCGTGGCATATAACCCCGTATGTTATGCATATACTCAAGAATTACAGAAATGTTCCGCTACTGGTATGGGGTATAGGCGGAACACACGATAAAGCCGGGAAGCTTCATTCGCCGGCGGCGGCCGCTGGAGTTACGGGATTTCTGCCCATTATCAAGGAGCTTGGCTTTAAGTATAAGGTGATTCTTGAAAAGCCTGACAGTGAGCACAGCTATGCCGAGGTTGAGGACTATATTCACTCGGTAAGCTGCGCAAAGACAATCCGTGCTTCGCGCATCGGCTTAATCGGCTATGCGGATATGGGACTTTATACCTGTGCATATGACAAGACCGGTTTGTTCAAGAAGCTCGGTATAGATATTGAGGATTATTCAGGCTATGAAATAGCAAATCTGATGAAGCTGTTTCCCGATGAAAAGGTACGCGAAACCGTAGAAATGATAAAGCAGGAAACCGTTTTCGAAAACAAGATTGCAGACAGCGTTCTCGAAAATGTCGCACGCCTTTATCTTGCTATGAAGGATAAGGCGGATGGCAGAAACCTTGACGCTGTTTCAATAAAATGCGTAAACGGAACAACGTCAAATCTTGGGTTTAATCCCTGCCTTGCACAGACGCTCCTTGCGAACAAGGACCTGTCAGTGATATGCGAGTGTGACGCATACGGCCTTGTCACAAGCATTATTCTTTCAACAGTTACGGGACACGCCGCGGCATTTATGGAGCATTATGAGGTATTTGACAAAGAGGTTCTGGTAGGCGTATGCGGATTCATACCGCCCGAGTTTGCGGACGGAATCACGCGTGTGAGAGCGGCTAACCTTGGTGAGACGAATACAGGTATAAGTAATGTTTCCAAGGTAAGATGCGGCGAGGTTACATACGGTAGATTTTACAACGAAAACGGTCAGTTTAAGCTATTCCTGTCCCACGGCACGGCAAAGGATAACCCAAAGTGGACAGAGCTCGGCTGGGAGGAGCCGACGCCCGACTTCCCGTCAGTAATGCTGGAGCTTGAAATACCCATGCAGGAATACATTGAAAATGTACCAGGACAGCATATTATTATGGTATACGGCGACTATGTTGAAAAAATTAAGACAGTTTGTGGGCTTTTGGACATAGAGGTTGTCTGATTTCTGCGGAATTGTTTGAAATATTATAAAATTTAATAGGGCGATTGTAAAATTATAAATCCAAAATATGTGGATAACATCATAAAATCAGAAATAATTTTATTGAATAATTGCCCTATGCCCATACAGTTGCCAAGTCCAACTGCAATGAAAAAATTATTTCAGATTTTATTCGG
>CADBPJ010000181.1 GCA_902796445.1 uncultured Ruminococcus sp.
AACAGCGTAGCTGTGAGGGTTATTCCGTAGCGTACGCTTGTACGTGAGGAACGGTTTTCGTTCGTAGTTTGACGGCATTTAATACAAGAAAATCTGCAAATTTGCAGATTTTCTCCGAAACAATCAATTTAGTAATGCTTTTTGGCAATCAATCTATATTTTGATATAGATTGATTCGCCGTCAAACGATCGGTGCTGTTTTTTTACATCCCCTTATTTACAGAAAACATGGTTTCCTATCCTTGCCACTACGGGACGTGACCAAATCCAGCTGCTTGTGGCAATGGCGGGATTGTAATAATATAACGCTCCGCCTGACGGGTCCCAGCCGTTCATGGCATCACGTGCCGCATTTACACAAGTTTGTACAACAGGCTTATTGATTTGTCCGTCTGATACTGCCGTAAATGCACCCGGCTGGTATATTACACCGGAAATAGTGTTCGGAAATGATGATGAACGAACTCGGTTCAACACTACTGCACCCACTGCAACCTGCCCTGTATACGACTCGCCTCGTGCCTCGCCGTTTATAATGCGTGCAAGGAGATTTAAATCATTATTATACGAGCTTGTCTCGCCTGTTGGCAATCCGATTTTCTCAAGAGTTCTCGGACCTGCAATTCCGTCTACCACAAGCCCATGCTTGCGTTGGAATTTTTTTACTGCCTCGGCTGTTCTCCAGCCGTAAATCCCATCAACCGTATAACTGTAATACCCCCACGCCTTAAGACGTGTCTGAATATTTCGCACCTCTGTACCTTGTGAGCCGATTTTCGACAAGGCAAAACACGGAACCGATGTCATAATTAAAGAGAGGGCGATAAGTAAAGCATATATTTTTTTCATGATTTTCTCCTTTAAGGTTATATATGCTCATTATCCCCCTCTGTTGGATTTTTTATACATCAATGGTCAAGAGGAAACATATGCAAGTTTTATCTCTCATAAAGACAGGAGTATTATTAGTACCCCATCATCGCCAATCCTAATAATAATCCAAAAATTGCACAGCCTGTCCCCGTAACAATTTTTCCAAATGGTCCATATTCATTAATAGCGGTCATCCACCATAAATGTATAAGTATTTCAAGCATAGATACAAAAAGCGTTACTATTATAGTAAATAATCCTGCATCTTCACTTAAGAAAGTTCTCGATACACCAAAAACAAATAACAGAAGAGATATCTGTAAAATTGTACAAGTGATAGCATTATATATACGAACACCCAAACATTCATCATCTACAAATGCTACAATTACAGAAATTATGCCAAAAGGTGCAAACAGAATAGATGTTATTATTGGGTGATCGGCAACGAAAGAAAATATTGAAGTTATTCCTGCAAGTCATAATACACATATCGCTGCAGGCAATACATATGGTATCGTGTAAAAAATAAACATTTTTTGTCTCCTCACGTGTTTTTTATATTACTGATAAAATCCTGCATCAGCAATGTAGCCGAGATTGCCTCCTCCTGTAACCTCGATTTGAAAATCATTACAACCACGAATATTCACATCAACATGAACAGGTGCAGTTGTTTTTGTTATTTCAGGTGATGAATAAACAGTTTTTCCATCCGTTTTTATTATAATTTTTGCTATATTATCGGAGGAGCATCCCTTTGGAACGTATAGTGTAGCTTTAAATCGAGAATACTTCATATTTAAAAGTGTTTGATATGTACGAGTATCGTTGTAATAACTATAAATAGCTGATGAATACGAATTCCCGTAATTATCAGTTAATGCATCTGTTCCTACACTATAAAATTCATTGCCTATATTATCCACATCAGTAACGGACACTGTAGGATATTGCAGTCCGCCGTTTGGTGCTTGACCTAAATATACTGTATAATTTGGCCCATCCCAATATACCGCCTTACCTAAAGCATCGGCAACTGCACGGACAGGAAGATATGTTGTGCCATTATAAATCATAGGCTCAACTGTATTACCATTTGAATCCTTTGGATTTATCTTTGTGCCGTCAACTACAATTTTTATTCCGCCTACAAACACATCATAAAGAGTTGTACTGTTTGCAACAGCCGCCATTGTGCTTGT
This sequence comes from uncultured Ruminococcus sp., assembly GCA_902796445.1. Taxonomy (GTDB): domain Bacteria; phylum Bacillota; class Clostridia; order UBA1381; family UBA1381; genus Ornithomonoglobus. Next base: position 2,079 of record CADBPJ010000181.1, read on the forward strand.
AAGCAAAACCCCTGCCATTGTTCCTGCTATAAATCCTTGTAACCTTTTATTCATAAAAAGACCTCCTAATATATTTTTGTAAATTATATCACAATTTGAGATAATTGTCAATATCTCATTATGAGAAATTATATAATAATATACGGAGGAGATTTTTATGAGATTAAAAGATTTACGAGAAGATGCAGATTTAAGACAGAAAGATATTGCCGAATATTTACACATAAAGCAAAACACATATTCACAATACGAAAACAATCAAAGGCAATTACCGATTGATGTATTAATAAAACTATCAAAATTCTACAAAGTTTCTACCGATTATATTCTTGAATTGACAGACGAAAAATGATTACACAAAAGGCAAAAACAGATGCAGAACGCAAATGAACCGATCCCTAAAGGTCAGACCAAAAATCCAACATTTAAAGATCGGTTCATAACGCAATAGCTCCATAAGACTTTATTTACTGTCAATTTCCCACTTGATAATTGTTCCGTCAACAGCATTTATATCTGTCTCATACTCTGTCTTATCCTGCCTGAACTCAATTTCATATTGCCACACTCCGTCATCACGGTCAAGGCCAATTTTTGTAAATGTCACGTCTTCCGCCGTTAAGCCTGCTTTTTGGAGTGCAATTTCTTTCGCCTTATCTTCGCCTATAAATTCTGTTTTCTCGGATGTTGCCTGCGTTGCAGTCGTGGCGGTGGCTGTCGGCGATTGAGATGAATTGTTTAC
>CADBPJ010000182.1 GCA_902796445.1 uncultured Ruminococcus sp.
CCGCAGGATTTGGTGGTAAATATCACGTCCTCGGATGTGTTTTGTTTTATGGCAAACTCATCACGCACAGTACCGAAATCTTCCTCAAAGACTGAGAATACACAGTCACTTTCGGCGTTTATTGTCAGTGTCACCTCATATTCCCCTTTTGGTGCTGTAAGCTCAATATATAACGGCTCAAGCTTGTATGTCATTTAATAACACCCTCTCTTAATGCACGTACAAGTGCGTGCAGATCCTCGATTTTCTTCTTTAGTGCCTTGCCGTTGTCAGTGTCCTTTACAAGTAAGCGGTGTGGTGCAAGCTCAACAGTGTAGAGTGATGAATGAATATCATCATCATCTGTTATTGCTTTTTTAACCGATTCAAATGCCTCATGCTCTGACAGCAATAGTCCGTGTGAATTAAACAGCAGTGTATATCCTGCAATGCCTGTCTGTTCCTGATACGCACGAGAGAGTCCGCCGTCGATTACTAATAGCTTGCCGTTTGCACGTATGGGTTTTTCGCCCTTTTTTATTTTAACAGGCACGTGTCCGTTTATGATATGTGAGAAATTTTTCGGATCAACTCCGAATTCCCGTAGGATTTTATCGCAGGTATCTGCATTTTCTATATGCTTATAGTACGGGTCCTTTATTTCTGTCCAGGTATTCTTGTCCTCAATAAAATATCGTTCAAATGATGTCATTTTGCTCTTGCCGTAAACGGGCGAGCCGGAACCGCACCATAGATACCATAAAAAGTCCTGGCCATACCGCTTTTCATCACTATGTGATGTACCGAAATATCCGACACGTGCAATCTGCTCTGCGCGGTCTAAAAGTGCCTTTCCACGCACCCTCTCGCCTGCAATTTCGTATTCTGCAAATTCGCCGTCCTCTGTCATGGGAATACAGCCGTGATACATAAGGTTATTGTTATAAACAAGGTACATACTGCCCTTTGAATACAAAAACTTAATATGCTTTTGCAGTTTCTCAGAATGAAGGAATGATGAACGAAGTGACTCCATCAGATTTTCTTCAGCCTCTGTGAATTTATAGGGGTCATTTGGATCTATTGTCGGGAAGTTGGTGTCTAACATAGGATATATGTCCCCATTGACATTAACTGTGCCATTCTCAAAATCAATCTTGTCAAGCATCAGGTGGTTTTCCATATGAAATTCGGGATGACGTTTAATTATCTGTCCCTCCGCCTTAAAGCGTATAACGGAAATTGCCTTATGCAGTTTTGCCCATACTGCCTCATCATGCTTTGTAAGGTTTATTGAATTGGGGTTTTTAGGGATAAAGCACCGACACTCATCATCACCGTAGGTTTCAAGTGCAAATACTGTTAGGGGACGTAAATTTATACCGTAGCCGTCCTCCATACAGTTAAAGTTACAGTATTTGGTGGATATTGCAATCACGTTTGCAATGCAGGCATAGGAGCCTGCGGCAGCACCCATCCATTCAACATCATGGTTACCCCATTGTATGTCAACGTCGTGATAGTTTATAAGCCTGTCAAGAATTAAATCTGCACGAGGACCTCTGTCAAATATGTCCCCGATAATGTGAAGCTTGCCGATTGCAAGACTCTGTATAAGGTATGAGAGCTCCACAATAAACGCATCTGATTGGTCAAGCTCAATAATGGACGTGATATTCTGTCTGTAGTATTCTGCCTTATCAGGGTTTGTGTCCGAGTCCTGAAACAGCAACTCGTCAATTATAGTGCCGAAATTTTCAGGCAACATTTTGCGTATATCCTCACGTGTGTACTTTGAACCTACAACACGGCACACGTCAATAAGGCGGTAAAGCGTAATCTTGTACCAATCCTTTATATTTGCAATTTGTTGCTTTATAAGCTCAAGCTTTTCTTGTGGATAATATATAATAGTAGCAAGTGTTTCACGCTCATCAGAGGAGAGTGTGCGTTCGTACACCTGGTCAATCTTGTTTTTAACAACGCCTGAGCCGTTGCGGAGAATATGTAAAAAGGACTCATGCTCGCCGTGAATATCACTCATAAAATGCTCCGTAGGCTTAGGCAATCTCTCTGCCGCCTCAAGCTTTATTATCTCACCGCAAGCAGAACCTATTGTGGGATATTGTTCTTTTAATAGTGTTAAATACTCAATATTACGCTCCATATATATATCCTTTCTCATTCTACATCACGTTTTGTCACTGTAATAACCATACTAATGCATATTAGCACTGCACCTATAATAAATGAAACCGACAGGCTTTCGCCAAGGAACAGCATTGCCATAATTGCTGATGTAAGTGGCTGTATGGGGTAAAACAGCGAGCACGTTGTTGCGGGCAGGATTTTAAGGCTCCTGTTCCAGAACACGTGCGATAGTGCCGTACACACAAGTCCTATGTATAAAAGTGACATAAGTCCGACCCAAGATAGGTGGCAAGGCGTTACGACAACCTCATAAATGGCGGTAGGTGTGGCAAAGCATAACGCAATCGCCATTGCGTAGAGAGTTATCTGTATAGGGTCATAGTCCTGTGAAATTCCGCGTACCATACAACAGCTTGCTGACCAGAAGAGGAGCGACAGGATATTTATAACAATCCCCCAAAAGCTTCCGCCGCCTCCTATACCTAATATTATGTATACACCTATAACCGAGAGAATAATACTCATAACCGTTTTTGCGTTAAGCCTTTCTTTTAAGAATATGGCCGCAATAATGGGGATAACGACAGGGTTCAGAGAATTTATAAGCGATGCAAGGGAAGCATCTATAAGGTCCGTACCCAAAAGCTGAAACGCAATTCCGCAGAAATACCCAACAAATCCAACAGCAAAAAGCATTTTCCGATGCTCTTTTTTTATCTTTTTAAAACCACGCTTTCGCATAACGAAATACAATGCAA
>CADBPJ010000183.1 GCA_902796445.1 uncultured Ruminococcus sp.
GCTGATACTTTCTTATCGTTTTATATAACTCGTCCTCTTTCCAATCCGCATCAGGCTTTGACCAGTTACCGTCAAACCAAAGTCCGCCTATTTTTCCGTAGTTTTTGCACAAAATTTCAACACTCTTTCTCAGATATTCAAGATATGCATCAAAATCCTCTTCAAAATCCTTATTATACCAATCCAATGTTGTATGATAGAAGAACGGAACAATATCGTACTTTCTGCAGGCATCAACAAATTCTCTTATCAAATCACGCTTTGCCGGTGAATGCGGTGCATCAAAATCATTTAAGCCACAGGTATCATAAAGTGAAAAACCTTCATGATGACGAGTTGTGAGAACTATGTATTTACAACCGGCATTTTTAGCTGTTATTGCAAGCTTTTCCGCATCAAAATCCTCTGCTGTAAACGTATCAAAGAGCTTTTTATACTCCTCCATATTATGCGGCTCCTTAGCCCAGTATATCCACTCACCCATTCCAAGCTGTGAATAAAGTCCCCAATGAACAAACATCCCAAATCCCATCTGTTCAAAATCTTTTACATATTGTTTTGCTATAGGTATAGACATTTTTTTATTCCTTTCTGCCGTATCGACACATTTAATATAAAAAATGTGTTTTTAATATTTTTTTTAATATTAAAAACACATTTTATAATAAACAAATTAACCCTTTACAGAGCCTATCATAACGCCCTTTACAAAATATTTCTGCATGAACGGATATACGAGCAAAATAGGTACTGTTGAAACTATTATTACTGCATATTTTAAGCTCTGGCTCAGGCTTACAGCCTCTACTGTTGCTGCACCCTCCATCATACTCTGCGTATCGCCCACAATCAATATTTCACGAAGGATAAGCTGTAACGGGAACAATTCTCTTTCATCAAGAAACAGCATTGCATTAAACCATGAATTCCAGTGACCTACTGCATAATACATTACCATTACAGCCATTGCACTCTTAGAAAGCGGCAATATTACTCTAAACAACATTACAAAATGTCCACCGCCATCAAGCTTTACAGCATCTTCAAGGTCAGACGGGATTGATGCAAAAGCATTTCTTAGAATTATCATATTAAAGGTACCTACCGCAGTTGGCAGTATAAGTGACAATAGTGAATTCTTAAGTCCCAAATCCAACACTGTGAAGTAAAACGGTATTGTACCTCCGCTAAAATACATGGTAAACAGCACAAATAGCCACAATGGTTTTTGCAGTTTTACGTTCTTTCTTGAGAAGAAGTATGCTCCAATTGCCGTCAAAGTCAAATTGACAGCCAATCCGCCTACAAGTATAATCAAAGTATTTCTGTAGCCTGACAAAATACCGGGATTTTTAATAACCGCCTTATAAGCATCAACTGTAAATCCAAGCGGCTTTAAAAGCAACGTACTATTTGCTGCAATCATATTTGAATTACTCAAATGAGGTTGGAAAATGAGCAAATTAATTGCAAAAGAATATAAATGCTTTACTGTACTATCCAAAGAAGAAATAGAAGATTTCAAAGAGGAAGCATTCAGGAAATTCGGTAATGGTAAACGAGTATATCAACAAGCATCCGCATACATACTGATGCTCAACACAGGACTAAGGACAGGCGAAATGCTTGGAGTTTTAAATAGCGATATAGACCTCGAAAAAAAAATATTAAAGGTGCAAAGAGCGGTAAAAACAATTGATAAAAGAACAGGCACAAAAGCTGATGGCGGACAAAAGATAACCATAGGTAAACCCAAAAGTGCTACAAGCAATCGTACAGTGCCACTCAATAGTACAGCAATAGAAATGATAAGAGACTTGCAAAATGAAATGTATTTTGGAGAAAACTCGCCATTAGTATGTGATACCAATGGCGACTACACCAAGCCTGTAAACTTCCGCAAGAGATTCTATAGAATACTCAATGCTGCAGGAATAGAAATCAAAGGGCTTCATTCACTCAGACATACATTCGCTACGAATCTTGTGAACGGAATAAAGCAACCTGACGGGAGCATATACTCCCTAACCCCAAGACAAGTCGCGGACATACTTGGACACTCTACATCGGAGATAACCGAAAGATACTATGTAAAGAAAGACACAGCAAGACTTGTCGGTATAACAGACGGATTTGAAATGTAAGCTATAAACTTGAAAATTCCGAAAACATACCCCTAAAAAAGGGGATGTTTTCGTGCTATATATATTAAAAACCTTTATGGACTTATGAAAACTATTGTGGTATTGTTTGTGTTGCCAAAAGGCAAATCGAATAAAGATGGGAGGAATCACAATGAAAGTAAAAACAATCATAAGTCTAATCACAGTAGCAACAATATTGCAAACTGGAGTGTCGGCAGAGACACACTTTGCTGAACATGAAAGTATAATCACATTAAACGCAAACGGAGGATATCTTAGCTCGAGGTATCTTGGAACAAA
>CADBPJ010000184.1 GCA_902796445.1 uncultured Ruminococcus sp.
AGTAAATGCCCTGTGCGATGATCTGAAAATTTTTCTGCAGCATATATTCTTCCAGTAAAACTTTGTATGTCTCGTTTAGATATTCTTTTGCAGGAACGGAACAAAACAGGTCTTTCTTTCGGCAAATATGTTTTTAGGATAATATCCCACACGTCATAGAAAGCCTTTGTTTTTTCAGCACCGTCAGTCATTACCCAGTTACATATAAATGAAATAGATTCTTGTAACAGAGGTGTATCATCAACCATGAATGCAACAATATTCTTTGCTATCTTCTCTTTTGTTTTTTGTCTCATTCTATACAAGAATTTATTCACCTCATTTCAATTTATCGCATACTGCAAGTAATTGTTCTACACGAGCGACAATTCGTTTCTGTTCCTCAAGTGGTGGAAGCGGAATGAGAAAGTTCTCAACCTTAGTTGCACTTAACCCTGGTTTATCTCCAACTTGCTTTTTGAACATTTGATTAAGAATGACCGGTGCGCTAAAGCAGTAGTGTAAATAATGTCGTAATTCTTTATTAGCTAAGCGTATAATCAATACATGCTGATTAACATTAGCAGTATCAAAATCATCAGGGACCAAAGCGTTACGCCCAATAGAACCACCTGTAATATTCATCAGTATATCTTTTGCTTCAACATGACTTCCTGATTTGTCCATATGAGTTTCCTCGGTAATATAGGCTACGCCATCCAAATGCAGGCCATCGTCGTGAATATTTTGCTCGCGTAAAAATTTAATACCCTGTGGTACATAAACGGCACTTCCACCTTTAGGGGTACTACCAGCACCAACCTTTTGGCATAACCAACCAAGATTAACCCATTCCCATGTGTCAGGAATATCAAAAGGTATTTCATTTTCGCTAATTGTTTCAGATGCTTGACTCTTTTTTGCTATTTTATTTTTTTGAAGTATCTCTCTTTCTTTCCGAATACGCTTTAAAAGTTCAGAAGCAGGTTCATCATCGGGATGATGTTCTGTTAATTTGCCTTGGACTGCTTGTTGCAAGATAGATTTACGGAGCTTGTCCGGAAATTCATTGTTTAATTTAGAAAGATATTTTTCAGCTTTGTCATATTCTTTAACATAAGGTAGTAACTCTTCAATTTTTGCAACAATACGCTCTTGTTCTACAAGAGGTGGCAATGGAATCATCAAATTGCTAATTGATGTTGCATTAAGAGTTTTTCCCTTAACAGCGTTTTTAGAATCTCCCGTAACTGCAACTATCGGAAGAATCTTAAACAAATATTTTTTTAACACCTCTACATCTTGTTTTTCTGCTGTTGGAAAAATACTAATAATAGCCTCGTTATGTACAGCATCTACACCAAGAATAGACATTTTGCCTATGGTCAACTTAAAACTCATTATCATCGTACCTGCAGGTGAAATCTTTTCAGAAAAGCAATCTGAAATGGCTTGTTCGCTTACTTTATCTTTAGTAGTGTATGTAATCCCATCAGCAACCATATCTGTTATTGATACCCAAGGAATAATTCCGTTACTCCAACAAGTTGTATCCTGCCGAGCAGGCGTTTTTCCTGAATTAAATGCAACAATATCAGCAAAACGAACCCATATCCATGAAGAAGGCAATTCATAAGGTATATCCTCTTCTGTTATAACATCAGCCGTATGTTTTTTATCTACAAATAGTTTTCCCTCCGCAATAGCATCTGAACGATATTTACTTATTCTTTTTAGGAGTTCGATCGCAGGTTCGTCACTTGTATCTTGTGGTACGAGCCTTCCCTGTACTGCAAGTTGAAGAATTGAATTTTTTAATTCTTGTGCTGTCATTCCTGCACCTCCAATAATGCAGAAATGTCTGCCAGGATACGATCAATACTCTCATTTAGTTCTTCGCGTTCTGATTGATAACGAGAGATGAGTTCCGCAGGTTCAAGAATTTCTTCTTCAATATGTGGGAACGGACAACATTTATCAAAATTATAATCTAATTCAACAAGTTCATCAATCGAGAAAAACCTTGCTTTATCAAAACCGTCAATTTCAATATTAACTTTGTTATCCCACCATTCACGAACAGGATCAAAGTGTTTATCTTCCATGGGTTTTGTTTTGGTAAAGCTCTTAACTCCTTCAGGGTAATCCAAGCGATAGAACCACACGCCTTCGCTTTCAACACCTTTTTGGAAAAACAAAAGGTTAGTATTAACATTTGCATAAGGTTTAAATACTTGAGGTAGACGAATGATTGTATGTAAACCATACTCCTTTAAAAGTTTTTCTTTTATGTTTGCTTTTACACCGTCACCGAACATAAAACCGTCAGGCAAAACGATACCACAGCGGCCTTTATCTTTAAGCAAATTCATAATTAAAGCCATAAATAAATCTGCTGTTTCACTTGTCTGAAATTCTGTCGGAAAGTTATTTTTAACAGCAGCGTCTTCAGAACCGCCAAAAGGAGGGTTTGCAACAACTACATCCACACGGTCTGCCTCTGAATAATCGGTATAAGGGCGGTTGAGAGAGTTTATATGTTTTAAATTCGGTATTTCAATATCGTGCAAAATTAAATTTGTCATTGCCAAAAGAAACGGTAAAGGTTTCTTTTCCCATCCGTTTATAGATGTTTGTAATTTCTGCAAATCTTCTGTACTTTCAATACTTCCAAAGTGTGCAATAGTACTTGTTAAAAATCCACCTGTACCACAAGCCGGATCAAGTACAATTTCACCAAGCTTCGGATCTACTTTTTCTACGATAAAGTTTGTTACCGGGCGAGGAGTGTAATATTCTCCGGCATTGCCTGAACTCTGCAAATCTTTAAGCATACCTTCATACAAATCGTTGAAAGTGTGTTTTTCTCTTGCATCATTAAAGTCAACTTTTTCGTTAATTGCATTTATAAGTTTACGAAGTTGGGTACCAGATTTCATGTAGTTGTTTATGTCGGTAAATACATTTTTGACTACAAATTTGCGCATATCTCCGTCAGAAGTATCAAGATTTTTGAGTTTATCAAACAATTCGTTGATAAACTTAATAAGAGCATCACCGGTGATACCTTCTTTATCATCTGCCCAATCTCTCCAACGGTAGCCTTCCGGAATAATTCCTTTATAGTCCGGTTTGAATTCCCATTCCATTTCCTTAGCATCGAAGGCTTTTAAGAAAAGCATCCATGTTACCTGACCAATATATTGAGAATCACCGTCAACGCCATCATCAATGCGCATTATATTTTCAAGTGATTTTATTAAAGCTGAACTTGCCATATCTTATCTCCTTATGCAGCATAAATTGCCGCTTCTAATTCTTTAATCGCTTCTTTGAACTTATTAATGCCACCAAAAATAGTATTAACAATATACACTTGTGTTCCGTATTGTTTAATCGGATCAACCTTTAATACATCAATATTTTCGAGGTCATCAAGTCCGCTATCCGCATACTTGGTTAAAAGAACATCAAGTATTTCTGCTGCTTTTTCACCATATTTAGTAAAGTAGTTACGCTTTCTTACATTTTCAGCACGTTCTTTTCTTGTAAGCGGAGGCTGGTCAAAAACAATGTGAAGTATCATATCAAACGGATCAAGGTCTTTGCCGATTTCATCAGATAAATCGTCAAAGAACACGCCTCTCTTTTCCAATTCATCTACGATGACTTGTTTTCTATCTGCATCATTCCACGCTGTTAAAAACTCATCAATAGAAGCATATTGGTCTTTAACATTTCGTTTTGTGTAATCGACAAGGCTTTCTGTTATAAGTTTACCGTTTTTATCAAGGTACTGAACTTGTTTTTGTGAAACCGTAACCGCAGTATCTCCAAGATAATATTTAGGTTTCTTTTCTCCGGGAGGGGTAACCTCAGGCGGTTCCTCTGGACCGGGACCGGGTTTGTGTGGCTGGAAATCGTCTTGTTTTTCAATCGGACCGTCAAAATCAGGATCATGGAAAAGTCTTGTTACATCCCTAAAGTCAAAAATGGTAAAGTAAAGCTTCTGTAAATCTTCTCTTACACGAGTTCCTCGACCAATAATTTGCTTGAACTCTGTCATGGAACGAATGTTAGAATCTAAAACGATATACTTAACCGTCTGAACATCTACACCTGTTGATAAGAGTTTAGATGTTGTAACAAGTACAGGATATTTACTTTCAACATTTCTGAAATTGTCAAGCTGTTTAACGCCAACTTCATCATTGGAAGTGATTCTCATTACATAACGGCTGTCTTCAGCACACAAATCAGCGTTCTCGTTTACAAGTGCTTGTCTCATGCGGTCAGCGTGTTCCTGATCCACACAGAAGAAGATTGTTTTATCCATTCTGCAGTTATGTTTTTTAAGATAATCCGAAACAGTTTTTGCGACCAACTTTGTACGTTTTTCTAGGACAATATTTTTATCAAAATCTGTTGTATTATATAATCTGTTATCAATTACTTCGCCGTTATCATCCAACTGACCATCATAAGGCAAGAAGCCTTCGACATCTTTATCAAAGAACACACGAATAACACGATACGGCGCAAGGAATCCATCGTCAATACCTTGCTTAAGAGAATATGTATAAATAGGCTCACCAAAATAGTCAATATTTGAAACTTCATTAGTTTCTTTAGGTGTAGCAGTTAAACCAATTTGTGTTGCTGAAGTAAAATATTCCAAAACTTCACGCCATTGGCTATCAGCTTTTGCACTACCTCTATGACACTCATCAACAACAATTAAATCAAAGAATTCAGGACTAAATTGTTTAAACAAGCTATTTGCATCTTCATCTTCACCGGTTAATCCTTGATATAATCCTAAATAGATTTCGTGAGCCGTATCAAAGTTTTGTTTTGTAACCCATGTCATTTTATCCTTAAATGGTGCAAAGTCATTTGTGAAAGTCTGTGCAATAAGAGCCGTTCTATCCGCGAGGAATAAAACTCTCTTTTTGAGACCGGATTTCCATAATCTCCAAATGATCTGAAATGCTGTGTAAGTTTTTCCTGTTCCGGTTGCCATAACAAGGAGGATTCTGTTCTGTCCTGAAGCTATTGCTTCAACAGTTTTATTTACAGCATTCATTTGATAATAACGAGGGTGTTTGTTTGGGTTGTCAGAATAATAAGGCTCGTTAATAACCTTTTCCTGTTGTTCGTTTATATGCGATTTTTCGCAATACATTTTCCACAATGTTTCGGGAGAAGGAAATTCATCATTGCTTAATGTGACTTCTACATCATCCTCAGTAATATATTTGTTATGAAATGTAAACCCATCGCCATTAGAAGAGAACACAAAAGGAACATCAAGCATATCTGCATACTGCAAAGCTTGCTGCATTCCGTCTGACATTGTATGATTATTGTCTTTAGCCTCAATGACTGCAATGGGTTTATTGGGTTTGTAGAAAAGGACATAATCCGCCTTTAGTGGTTTTTCTCTTTTGCATGATTTGCCACGGGCAATAATACGACCTTTAGTAACATTGTATTCTTCTCGTAATTGTATAATCGGATCCCATCCCGCTTTAACAATGGCAGGTGTAATGTATTTTGTTCTTATATCCATTTCAGATAAAGCTTTTTTATTTAATTCATTCATCTTATACACCTCCGTTTTCACACATTCTCCAACAAATCCTCAACCTTACATCCAAGAGTTTTTGAAAGTGCAAGAAGAGTTGTCGTTGCTGCTTTATTTATATCCTTTGCTTTCAGTTCATACTGTTGCAAGGTTCTTAAGTTTACTCCTGATTTTTCGGCAAGTTCTCTTTGGGAATAGCCGATGTTTTTACGAAGTTCCTGCAATTTAGTTGTTGTAGTTTTTCTTTCAATTATTGAATTTACAACATCAACAAATTTATCTTCATGTGCTTCATGAAGTGTTGGATAAAGCTTTTCAATTTCTTTTGCAGGTACATTCTGAAAGATATCCTTGAATGTTCTGCCCGTACTCCATTGATAGTAAGCTACAATCCAGCCGCACCAATATTCAGGGGAACAATCATATTCTGTCTGCACTTCCGGGAGGTCTTGTTCAATACCTGCCTTTACGACAATTTCGTGAACAAGCTCAGTTCCTGATAAGCCCGAAATAATTTTGGGTACACCGTTTCCAAACTGTGTGGCGAATCCCGTTGTAACAAATAAATCAAAGAATTTCTGCAAGCTCATATTGCAAGCGTTCACAGCATAATCTGCAGCTTCGCCAAGATTTCGCATTGCATCATCTAAATACTGCTCATCGTAAGCGCGCATCATCAGGTGTTACCTCCTCACGAATAATATCTCTCATATAAAGTCCGTTTAAATCTTCTTTTTCAAGTTCAGCATTAAATGCTTCTCTTGC
>CADBPJ010000185.1 GCA_902796445.1 uncultured Ruminococcus sp.
GAATGGAGAAAAATAATATGAAAGTTTTAGTATGGAATGAAAATATTCATGAAAAAGAAACTCCGCGTGTAACGGAAATTTATCCTGGTGGTTTACATCAATATATAGCATCTTTTCTTAAATCAGATGATTTAGAGGTAAGTACAGCAACTCTTGATGATGAAGAATGTGGTCTTACTGATGATGTTTTGAAGGAAACAGATGTTCTTGTCTGGTGGGGACATATGGGTCATAACAGGGTGCCTGATGAGATTGTCGACAGAGTGCATAGATATATTATGTCGGGTATGGGGCTTATAGTTCTTCATTCAGGACATCATTCAAAGATTTTCAGAAAAATTAACGGAACCACATGTAATCTCAAATGGAGAGATGGGGCAAAAGAAAGAATTTGGACTATAAAGCCAAATCATCCGATTGCAGAGGGTGTAGATGAAACCTTTGCGTTGGAGTGTGAGGAAATGTACGGAGAGCCTTTTGATATTGCAGAACCGATGGAAACAGTTTTTATGGGGTGGTTCGACGGCGGTGAAGTGTTCCGTTCAGGCTGTACATGGGTAAGAGGAAACGGCAAAATTTTCTATTTCCAGCCCGGACATGAAACAAATGAATCATTTCATAATCATAATGTTCAACGTATAATAAAGAATGCAGTTAAATGGGCATGTCCGATAAAAAAGAATATCGAGCTTGTTTGTCCGTGTACGGAGCGATTTGAATAAGTGTTAAATTATATGATAATAACCACCGAATCAGGTGGTTATTATTGCGTTTTATTCGATTTTAATGTATCCTTTATCCCTGATAATATAATCTCTCGTGCCGCAATAACATCATCTTTTGACGGGATGGGTGTATCTGGCAGGGGATAGGGGATACCTAAAGCCTTGTATTTTGCCTTGCCCATATCGTGATATGGCAAGACATCAATGGCTTTAAGTGTTTTTAATCCTCCGATAAATCTGCCAAGCTTATATAGCTGTTCATTGTTTTGCGTTATTCCCGGCACTAATACGTGACGTATCCATATAGGAGTGCCTGTATCTGATACAAATTCAGCAAATTTTAGAACATTATCAATCTTTTGACTCGTAAGCTTTATATGCTCATCAGCATCAATATGTTTTATATCAAGCATAACAAGGTCAGTATAATCTAAAATTTCTTTGTATATATCATTCTTTTCGGTATAGCATATGCCTGATGTGTCAAGGCAGGTATGAAAATTGTATTTTGTTTTGGCTTTTTTAAAAAGCTCAAGCAAAAAAACAGGCTGCATAAGCGGTTCGCCGCCTGTTGCCGTAATTCCGCCGCTACGTAAAAATTCACGTACAGAGTACGCTTTATCCAATATTTCATCTGCCGACATTTCGGTGCCGCCACCGACCTTTTGGGAATCAGGGTTATGACAGTAAAGGCAACGCATAGGACAGCCCTGGAAGAATACGACATATCGTATTCCCGGGCCGTCTACTGTGCCGAATGATTCAAGTGAATGAATTTTACCCATTATCAGATTGATTGATGGAATGTTCTTGAAATAACATCATCCTGCTGTTCCTTTGTAAGCTTAATAAAGTTTACAGCATAGCCTGATACACGTACTGTAAGCTGAGGATAGTTCTCAGGATGCTTCTGTGCATCAAGTAATGTTTCGCGGTTAAATACGTTTACGTTCAAATGATGACCGCCTTTTTCTACGTAACCGTCAAGCATATTAACTAAATTTTCTACCTGTTGTGTCATAATAATCAATTCCTTTCTTTAATCGTTTGCTAATGCATCTAAATCTAATTCGCCGTGAAATACTGCATCGTCCTTGCCTAATGCACCGGGGATAATTGAGAATGTATTTGAAATACCGTCCTGTGCATCCTTAAATGGAAGCTTTGCAACTGATGATAGTGATGCTACTGCACCGCAACAGTCACGTCCATGCATGGGGTTTGCACCGGGTGCCAACGGCTCACCCATTTTACGTCCATCAGGTGTGTTACCTGTCTTTTTGCCATATACCACATTTGATGTAATAGTAAGAATTGACATCGTAGGTATACTCTCGCGATAGGTATGGTGCTTGCGAATCATATCCATAAAGTTATGAACAATTTTTACTGCAAGCTTGTCAACTCTATCGTCATTGTTTCCGTATTTGGGGAAGTCACCCTCAATCTCAAAGTCAACACATATTCCGTTTTCGTCACGGATAGGCTTAACCTTTGCGTATTTGATTGCACTTAGTGAGTCTGCAACAACTGAAAGTCCTGCGATACCTGTTGCGAAGTATCTCTTGACCTCCCTGTCATGGAGTGCCATCTGTGCACTTTCGTAGCAGTACTTGTCGTGCATATAGTGAATGCAGTTTAGTGTATTTACGTATAAACCTGCAAGCCACTCCATCATATCGGTGAACTTTTCCATTACATCATCATAGTCAAGATATTTATCCTCACACTTTCTGTACTTAGGTCCGACCTGGATTTTAAGACGCTCGTCCATACCGCCGTTGATTGCGTAAAGCAAGCACTTTGCGAGGTTTGCACGTGCTCCGAAGAACTGCATTTCCTTACCGATGACCATTGAAGATACGCAGCATGCGATACCGTAATCATCACCGTGTACAGGTCTCATAAGGTCATCGTTCTCATACTGGATCGATGATGTATTGATAGATATCTTAGCACAGAACTTCTTGAAGTTCTGAGGAAGTCTTGTTGACCAGAGAACCGTAAGGTTGGGCTCGGGAGCTGC
>CADBPJ010000186.1 GCA_902796445.1 uncultured Ruminococcus sp.
TCTGCAAGTGTATCAAACTCACTTACCTCACTTGCAAAATCATCGTCAAGCTCGGGAAGCTCACGTACCTTTATTTCGTTTACCTTTACTTTGAATACTGCAGGCTTACCCTTAAGCTCCTCTGAATGGTATTCCTCAGGGAATGTAACGTTTACGTCGATTAAGTCATCAATCTTTGCACCGACAATCTGGTCCTCAAAACCGGGGATAAATGTGTTTGAACCAATTTCAAGCTCATAGTTCTCGCCCTTGCCGCCCTCAAAAGCAACATCGTCAACGAAACCTTCAAAGTCAATAACTGCAATATCACCACTTTCTACTGCTCTGTCATCAACACTTATCATTCTTGCGTTTCTTTCACGAACTGAATTGATTTCCTTATCAACATCTTCGTCTGATACAGTATAGTCAACTTTTTCTACTTCTATACCCTTATATTCGCCAAGTTTTACCTCTGGTCTTGTTGTAACAAGGGCTGTGAATACAACAGGCTCGCCGTCCTTGATTTCCTCAACGTCAAATTCAGGACGTGCAACAACATCAAGACCACTCTCCTTTAGTGCCGCCTCGTATGCTTCGGGCAGTACATCGTTTAGTGCATCATCATAAAATACTGCCTTTGTGTAGTTCTTTATAACGATTGACTTAGGTGCCTTACCCTTTCTGAAGCCGGGGATATTGAACTTTGACTTGTTCTTGATATATGCTCTGTCAATAGCCTTTTCAAATTCCTCTGCGCTTACCTCAAATGTAAGCTTCTGTAAATTCTTCTCTACTTCCTCGTATTTAACCGCCATGCGATTAGTCCTCCTTTAGTTTGTGCAGTTTCTACCGCTATTTTATAATCTTTATGATTATAACATATTTATTTTAAAAATGCAATGAATTTTAAAAAATTTTTATTAATTTAACAAGTTTAGTAGGTTTTTCATCATTAAATCATACATTTTGTTATAACACACACAATAAAATGGTGATTTTGTGCACAGAAAAAGCCATCGGATAATCCGACAGCTTCACCATTATTTAAAATCAATTGCACTCTTAAAGTCAATGCTCTTTCGGACTTTTGCATCAGCGGTTGCTTGATTCATAAATTTTGCGGTATTACCATCCAATGCACGTTGAGATACAGTCATCACATCTTGCTCTCCTGTTGATACTGTCTCTTTATGAAACATTGCCACTCTAAATTCAGGTGCTATGTATTTTTTCATCATTCGGGAGCACCTCCTAAATAAAGATTAAGATCCTTTTTTTCTTCAGGAATGTTAAATATCTGCAAGCCATAAGCGATACTGGCATAGCCAGTTACTGTAGTGTAAGGCGTGGGTAATGTAAAATACCCGTAGCAAGTCTGTCCGTCTGATGATACGAGGTATGCTGTATTGTACGCATCTGTACTATTCACCAACAACGTAAAACCCTTTTTAAACTTTCCTAATTCAGCATCAGATGCTTCTTTGCCTGTTTGCTCTGCAAAATCTGCAACCTTCATCTTCTGGGCCGTATTAAGAACAACAGAAATTTCTTTCCCGTCCTCATTTTTCAAGTTTACTTCGCCCTTGAAGAAATTGATTGTCTTTGTATCACCGTTTTCGTTTCCAAATGTAGCGATATAAGGTCCATCTGCACAATCTTCCTTCATCAAAAAGGTTGTTAAATCACTAAACCCTCCTGACTCCTGGTTTATATATACCACGTCACTATTCTCTGTCGCTGTCTTAATCATAACAGTTGAATATGTACCTGTCACACCCGCTTCATTGGCTGATACAGAATTAGCCGAATGATTATACACATCTTTAACTTCAGGCTCGGCAGCCAACGCTGTTATGCCCGACAAAGCAATAATCACAGATAACAAGTATGATGCAATTCTTCTCATTGATGTACCCCCTTCTATTAATTAATAATCTATTTCTATTTAAAATATTCACAATATATCATACTTAGTATAACATATTCATTTTTAAAATGCAAGGTTTTTTTAGAAAAAAAATTGTTTTTTTATCATTTTTTTATTGTCGCCAAAAAAACACTTGCATATTTTATATGTTTGTGGTATTATATACAAGTAGTTAAGAATATGCCCCTGTAGTAAAGAGGATATTACAAGCCCCTCCTAAGGGGAAACAGTACCGTCCCCATAGGGGGTATTAGAGTGTAAAAATTGAATATTATTAGCAAGTATGCCCCCATAGTTAAGTGGATATAACAAGCCCCTCCTAAGGGCTAATCGCGTGTTCGACTCACGCTGGGGGTGCCACCAATACCGCATTATTACTGACTTTTCGGTGATTATGCGGTATTTTTGTTTTACTCTCTTTAACAAGAACAACGCATTAGACTTATGTTACTTTTCTTGCTAATGGGAAACGAACTCTTTTTTGAAGTTTGCTAAGAAATTCGTTCTTTTGCTAATTGCTAAATTAGCTTGTTTTTTGAACGACACTTCGTTACTACGCTTTAGCTGCAATCAACTGTGATAATGTCTGTAATAACTCCGGCGATTTTTGTAACTGCTCAATCAAAGAAGCCACATCTAATGTAGGTTGTGTTTCTTCCCGCGGAGCTTGAACATTTCTCAAATCAGCTTTAATATTGTAAAATGAGTTTTCAAATTTCATAGCATTTACTTTTCTGTCCTCATCTAATATGTGAGCATAAACATCTGTTATCATATCAATTTGAGCGTGTCCTGTATCTCCTTGCGTTGCTTTCAAATCACCATGATTCAACTTCAGCTTGTATGTCGTACTCGAATGTCTGAGTGAATGAAATACAACATTGGGAAGTTCTGCTTTTTCTCTTAATGCTTCAAACGCTTTCAAAAGAACTCTGCCCTCACACGGTCTGCCGTTATTTAATGCAACAACTAAATTATAGTCCGTATATTCATCAGCAAGCAATTCTTTTAACTCGTTTTGATGTTTTTTCCATTCTCTCATTATGTAAGCTAATGTTTTAGGTAGCCATATTTTCCTTATACTGCTATCTGTTTTTGGTTTCTTTAGTACAACTCTTGTACTTGTGTTAGGCATAAGCGGTGGGAATACAAAGTACACATCTTTTTTATCTAATGTTTCAAGGCTTCGTTTTGATGCTCTTTGTAATTCTTTATCAATATAAACATAAGCATCATCTTTTGCAATGTCATCATCAGATATATGAACATTATCCCAAGTCAATCCAAGAATTTCACCCTCACGCATAGAACAGGCAAATGATAGGTTTATAGCCACATACAGTTTACCGTCCTCACATTCGTCCAATGCTTTTCTAATCATATCAGCCGTCCAAATATCTCTTTTTTTATATTTAGGTCGGATGTGCATTGAATACTCAAAGGGATTCTTCTGTATGATTTCCCATTTAACTGCTTGCTTGAAAGCACACGATAATAATTTATGAATTTTATCTCTCGTCTGCTCCGGCAAATACTCATCTTTGGGTTTTCTGTTTCTATTAACCACAGGTTTTGTTTTTTCAAGCGTTCTGTTGAATTGGTCAACAAACCTTGTATTTACCTGTTGCATAGGTACATCACCGATTAAAGGGTTGATGTAATTAGCAATAAGACCTGTATTTCCGTCATAGGTTGACATACTCCATTTTTTCTCGCCGTACAGTACAACGAAATCGTGTAGAAATTCCGAAACAGTTTGATTTGTTGGTGGAATAAATATACCATTGTATTGTTGGTTTTCAATCTCGGCTTTTCTTTTTTGTGCTTCGTGGAGAGTGTGCCAAGTTTCCCATTTCTGTTTACTCTCTCCGTTTTCATCGGTGTAGTTATAAACTACTGAATAAGATTTTTTTCTTTTTATAATAGATGCCATAATAAAATTCTTCCTTTCATTAAAGATTAAGATCGTTTAGCCAATCATCAAATGACTTTTTTGAAATTCTTATTGATGCACCTATTTTAACAACTTTGAAGTGATTTTCTTTAACTAAATTATAAGCCGATGTTCTTCCAATACCCAATATACTCGCAATTTCAGCAACAGTATAAGTTTTTTTGTTATCAAGCATTGTTTTGTTATCCATAGTTTCACTCCTTTCATAAAAACAATGCTTTCGTGTTCTAAATAGATTTTATCACACAAAAGCATTTCATGCAAAAAATTCCTATACAATTTCTATTTATTCTGCTTAATAGCATAAGTAAAGGGATTGACACGCTTGAAACAGCGGAAAGGAAGCGGAAAGATTGTTTTATCGAATATAGGGGGTAATAAAAGCACATCAATCCCTTTAACTATGCTATTAAACTTAAAGCAAGGTCGGACAACGGCTTGCGTAACCGCTTCATAGGAGTTCCACCTTCCCGGCACTGCCCGGACTGCACTCATTGCCTGCGACGCTTTTAACGCTCGGACTGTGACTATGCAGAAGTATCATTGTACCGATATATAGTCATTGCACAAAGGGGGCAATCCTTTTTCACGATGCAGATATTTCTCGCTCGGATATAGCCTTTAAGGAAAGAAGGAACAGAAAAGGCTTTTTTGTATATCGTCTCGGCGTATCCACCGCATTGCTCGTATATACCGGAATGTATCCGTTTGCTGATATGCTGCGATGCCGTTATCTTGCACGCTTTCTTTGTCGGCGAAAGGTTATGTACCACTCTTTGGCATAGCGTATTTTGTGATGATATTACCGATTAAATGACGGTCATTTTTATCAACATTACGCATAAGCCTTAACAAAAGATTTTCTTCATCTTTTGTTAGAGGGAGTGACAGTTCGGCTTGGTGTCCTTTTATAAGGAAAACACCGCCGTTTGTGCCCGTCTTAGTACGAATAGGTGCATACCGACTTAGAAATAAAATATCTCTGCGAATAGTTCTATCCGAAACAGAATACTCAAAAGCTAATTCTGTCATTGAACATTTCCTGTAACGCAAGATTTTAAATAGTATTTCAAGTCGTCTTTCAAAAGAAGACATCTGCTTATCCAAGTCGGTTGCACCTCCTTTCGATTATCATTATAAAGGGTATTGCGGACAGTTTTTTTCCTAAAGTAAAAAGTTTTTTTAAAAAATTTTTTCATGTTTACCTCCGATTAGATTAATTGCGAAAATCCTAATCGGGGTTGGAGGTGCTCTTATATAAAAATAGCCGATACTAAAAATGACCTCAAAAGGTTTTTTAACACTTTCGAGGTCAATAACATTTATTTTTTGATTTGTGCTAACTTTTAATTTTAGATACTTGTCCATAGTAAGCACCTCGCTAATGCAAAATGCCACAGCATTTAAACTGCGACATTTTCACTATACGGCACACTTTGATAAGTATCTTTTAGTATAATTATAGCCGCTTAGCTGTATATTTAAAAATCACCTTCTAAAAATATATAACGAAAGATATAGGTTTTTTTGTTAATTATTCATCATGCATTTACATTTGAATAAAATAAGTTCTCTTTATTTATAAGAATATGCAGAATTGTATTAAGCAAAATGGAGGTGATGTTCAGAAATGATTGAATTAGATAGCACTATAATTGTGTCCGTTATTTCGATGTTGGGAACAGTTGTTGGTTCTATGATGGGTGTTATGAAATCTAACGACAAAACTCTTTATAGAATTGAACAACTTGAAAAAAAGGTCGAGGCTCATAATAATCTCGTTGAACGTATGACAATAGTGGAACAGGAAACAAAATCAAATAACAATCGTTTGAAAAGATTGGAAATGGAGGACAAAAATGATTAATTGGAAAGTGCGTTTTAAAAACCCTGTATTTTATGTGCAACTTGTAATATCTATTATGTCACCTATATTTGCATATTTAGGAATTACAGCAAAAGATATTACAACTTGGGACAGCTTGCTTGATATTTTTAAACAGGCATTATCAAATCCTTATATACTTAGCCTTATTGCTGTGAGTGTATATAATGCTGTGATAGACCCTACAACACAGGGCGTTGGTGATAGTAAGCGTGCAATTTCATATAATAATCCTGCAAAGTAATGTTTGAAATTAATAAAAAATGATACAATTTTGCTTTACATATATTAAAAAGCTTTGGTTATATATATTTCCAGAGCTTTTTATTTTTTTTACAAATAATAGCAAAAAACCAAATATGAAACGTTATATATAAATGAAGGGGGTAAAATAACACCCAAAACACAGGAGGATTTTTTTAAATGAGAAAGTTAAAATTAGTATCTTTAATGTTAGTGTTGGCATTGTCAATACAGACATCA
>CADBPJ010000187.1 GCA_902796445.1 uncultured Ruminococcus sp.
AAATATTCCCAAAAAGCCTTTAACATTAATGTGTGTGTATACTCCTATATGGGTTATTGTTGCAATTTCAATCATAAGTTCAGGATGGATAGTAGATAATTCACCGCAACAAGTCGCTTCAAATATCGAAACTACTTCTGCGTATATAGAACAAACAAGCGAATATCAAGAATATACAACTAATACATCAACTGAACAAGAATCCATAAAAAACAATGACGAGTCCTCTTCTGATGTATTAAACCAAAACAATAATGAACAAGAAGAGCAAACAAACATTTCTCCTGCAACTGATGATAATATAAATACTTATGAGCAAGAATCTGGCGGCTCTGACAATAATGTTATTATCAACGAAGACAATTCTCCACAGCCGGAAGAAAAAATATATGTTGAAAAAGATGTTGACTATGTTTTAAACACATCAACAAACAAGTTTCATTTAAAAACATGTGCCGAAGTGAAGAAAATCAAGCCTGAAAATCTAGGATATTACACCGGCAAACGTACAGATGTTGAAAATATGGGATACATAGCATGTAAGAAATGCATTGACCGATAAAGCCAATAAAAGCCCCCTGTGCGGTAACACAAGAGGCATTTACCGATACTTACATAAGCGGATGCTCATGCTATAATATCGCCCTAAGCAAGCTATATTATAGCACCTATAACACCGCTTTTGCAAGTAGGTGTTATTTTTATACCCTTTTTTACAATAAATAATGGAGGTGCTTTAATATGAAAAATGCTAATGGAATGGGAAGCGTTTATAAACTCTCAGGCAAACGTCGTAAGCCGTGGATAGCCAGAAAAACAAAAGGATGGACTATAGACTGTAAAACAGGAAAAGCTAAACAGTTCTATATGACTATCGGATATTATTCAACAAAGCAGGAAGCTCTGGCCGCCTTGATTAATTATAATCAGAATCCGTATGACATTGATTCTCACAAATTTACCTTTTCAGATGTATATGAAAAATGGAGCAATGAACATTTTGAAAAGATTGCTCCGTCAGCAACACGAACATATAAGAGTGCTTATAATCATTCAAAACCGCTTCACGATATGCGGATGAGAGACATACGCCCTAATCATCTTGAAGATGCAATTAAGAATGCCAATGTCGGCAACAGCACAAAATCACGAATGAAATCGCTTTACAACCAGCTTTTTAAATATGCCCTGAAGTATGACATTGTCGATAAAGACTATGCTGCTCTAAGTGAAAGCGTGAAGCGTGAAGATGCAACAATCATTCGTATTCCTTTTTCTGATGAAGAAATCAACTTGCTTTGGCATAATGTTGACTTTCCTTTTGTTGACATGGTCCTGATAGGAATTTACAGTGGCTGGAGACCTCAGGAGCTTGCAACCTTAAAAATTGCTGATGTTGATTTGCAAAATCATACTTTTTTTGGCGGTTTAAAAAGTGAAGCTGGACGCAATAGATATGTACCTATACACCCTGCAATATTTGAGCTTGTTGAAAAGAATTACAAAAAAGCAGTAACATTGAACAGTGATTATCTTTTTAATGATGAGAACGGCCAGCAGGGAATGCATATGACTTATGATAAATACAGAGGGAGACTAAATAAGATAAATAAAAAATTTGGATTAAATCATAAACCACATGATACACGACATACATTCATAACAAAAGCTAAGTCAGTTAATATGAACGAATATATTTTAAAATTAATCGTTGGACATCAGATTGAAGATATAACAGAAAAAGTATATACACATAGAACGATGCAACAGTTACGCGAAGAAATTTCAAAAATCGAATAGGTATAGTTAATATAAAGAGCATTCAAGACAAAATTAGTCGTCCCGGATGCTCTTATTTTTGTTAGTTACGACTGTTAGTTACTTGTTAGTTATATGTTAGTTACGCATCTTTTTTTACACATTTTCACAGCATTTTATTACTGATACTATATACACGTAAAAAAGCCGCAATCCCTCGGAACTGCGGCTTTTATGCATGTTTTTAAACTTTTACAATTAGAACTTGCCGTTGTCAGCCGCTTCCTGAATCGCAACTGCAACTGCTACTGTAGCACCAACCATTGGGTTATTACCCATGCCGATAAGTCCCATCATCTCAACATGA
>CADBPJ010000188.1 GCA_902796445.1 uncultured Ruminococcus sp.
ACGCTTGTACGTGAGGAACGGTTTTCGTTCGTAGTTTGACGGCATTGAATAAAAGAAAATCTGCAAATTTGCAGATTTTCTCCGAAAGAATCAATTTTGTAATGCTTTTTGGCAATTAATCTATATTTTGATATAGATTAATTCGCCGTCAAACGATCGGTGTTGTTTTTTTACATCTCCTGTTTTTGATTTTACAGATCTCTAAACAAATCTTTGCTATATTCACCTTTGTCGATTAAATCAGCAAATGCGTTTACTACCATAGGCTTGTCCTCTTTATATGTTACGCCAAACCATTTATCGGTAGTTTCCAAAACTTTAACGGATATTTCACCCTTTTGCAACAACTCACCCACATATATAGGAATTAAATATTCACTCTTTAGCGGATTTTCCTTTGCCTTAGTCTTGAAAAATTCCGCAAATCCAACCTCCAATCTATCTAAAAATTCAGGGGTGAAACCAAACATATTCATAGAACAGTGTGACTTTGGATCAATAGGCATATCCCCTACCTTTGCACCTGTGGGTGTCTTTTCGATGTTTGATGTTTCCACAATTTCAGTGAGGTATCCGTCACTATTAACCTTGCATATACCACGCGTTACTCCGCCCTGTTCGCTTAATGTATTCTCAAGAATAAAACCTGCCATACAAAAATCATCAGGTTTTTGGGGTGTATATTGACATAGGAAATTATACATATTCACATATGCTCCCTTGCCGTAATAATCATCGGCATTTATAATCGCAAACGGCTCACTCACAAGACCCTTACACGACAAAACTGCCTGCCCCGTACCCCAAGGTTTTGTTCTGCCATCAGGTACTATCTCACCATCGGGTATATCATCTATTGCCTGATAGGCATACGCAATCTCAACACCCATATTTTTACATATTTTTTCTATTCGGTCACCTATTATGTATCTGAAATCATCTTCAATATCCTTACGGATAATAAACACAATTTTATCAAATCCTGCTTTAATCGCATCATGGATCGAATAGTCCATAATGATTTCGCCTGACGGGCCCACAGGCTCAAGCTGTTTGATGCCTCCGCCAAATCTTGACCCTATGCCTGCCGCCATTATTACCAATGAAACCTTTGCCATAATACAAACTCCTTTGTCTTTGTTTATATATATTATACAACAAATCTTTTGGATTTGCAATACCTATTTATCATTTTTAACATACATTATATATAAATTTTTCTGCTTCTTTTGAATCTCCCTTAAAAACGAACCCACGGATACCGCAAGCCTCGGCTCCTATGACATTCTCCTCCAGATCATCAATAAATATGCAGTCCTCGGCTTTTACGCCAAATTTGTCAAATGCCGCATTAAAAAATTCTTTGTACGGCTTTCGTGTTTTAATCTCAGCGGAAAATATCATATCATCAAAATATTTTGCAATTTTATGCTCACGCATCTGCTTTGCATGGCGTTCGTTCATATTTGAAGTAATGTAAAGCTTAAATCCATCATTTTTAAGCTTTAGGAGTAATTGCTCCATTCCCGAAATCATAGGAAGTACACGTATATCATACATAACTGCCGTCTCTGCATATTTGCGTAATCGCTCAGGAACTGCATCAATGACCATTTTTTTATATTCATCATATGACATCAATCCTTCGTCAAGGTCGTTTAGGTATTTTTCTACAGAAAATATTTCATCTCTGATTAATATTGCATCTTCGATATTATCTACACCTGTATCAAGAACTATTTGTAAACCTGCACCGTCCTCGGGATGCTCAACTAAAGTTCTTCCAAAATCAAAAAAAATATTCTTTACCATAACAAATCCCTCCTTCTTTTATTGTATCACATTTTTTCTGATTATTCAACTCCTACACATCAAAATACAATAAATTATACGAAATTATTACAAAAAAATCAAAATAATATTAATATCAAAAAATAGCTTGTTTTATACAAGTTTTTATGCTATAATCAAAGTAATGAAAAAATGGGGGGAACTGTCATGAACAGTGCATATGTATATTTACAATTATACAGGTTGTTTGACGAAAACACACCGCTATCGGTTGACTGCGGAAAGCTCTGTAACAGTGCCTGCTGCGGCGGTGATGATAGTGGTATGCTTTTGTTCCCTGGTGAAAAACAGGTATATACACTTATAAATCCAACCAATATGCGAATTGAGGATACAGATCTTGCGTACAGATATAACAATAAGGAATATAAAACACCTATTTTATTCTGCGACGGTCACTGTGACAGATATATACGGCCTTTAGCATGTCGGATATTCCCGTTGACACCGGTGTTAGATGACAATGGTCAAATAGAAATAATAACGGATCCCAGAGCAAAAAGTATATGTCCGTTAGCAAAAACACTGTATATTGATGAATATGATGAAAACTTTGTCAAATCAGTGAAAAAGGCGTTTACTTTACTTAATAAAAACAAGCATGTGCATGCTTTTATGGTCGAATACACAAAATATATAAAAGATTTTTTGAAATTCTTTGAATAAGAGGATAAGTATATGGGATTTTTCAGAAAAAACAAGCATAACATAGAAGAAATAAACAATGATACCATGGACATAGATATGCCAAAGCCATCTGAGGATGATTTTGCAGAGGATGATACTCCTATCGAAATAACACGTGAAGAGTTCAAGAAAATGGCAGAGGAAAATTTTCAGGATGCTATAACAGAAGTTAGCTCTGATAATGACCTGAGAGATACAGACGAAACCGATATTGAGGATGATTTTGATTTTTCAATAGAAACGGAGGAGGAGCCAGTCAGAGATATTCCATTAGATTTGCCCAATCCCGAGCCTGAGCCTGTAAAAGAAAAGAAGGAGCGAATGACTTTTTCTGAATTTTATGCATTGCACAACAAAGGATGCAGGATTACGTTGACGTCGCTTGCGGTGTTTATATTTATATGCTTAGGTTTTTATGTGTACGGTTGTATGACGATTCCGCAAGACGTAATTGGTCGAAAGATATACATTGAAGACGTAAACGTAAGCGGATTGACATACAATGAAGCTCTTTTAAAGGTAAAAGCGACTACATTGCTTGATAACTGCAATATTACAGTAACAAGTCATGGAAGGACATATAACATAGATGGTTTAGATGTCGGCTTAACCGCAAGAACAGAAGATACTGTTGCAAAAGCAATGATGTACGGAAAAACAGGCAATGTATTAGTTGATGGTTATGTGAACACACTACAGCTTGTAAAAAAACATACTATAGTTCCGTCAGTGAATGTAAATGAACAGATATTACGCGAAAAGCTTGCCGAGTTTGGTAATCAGATACACGGCGAGCTTGTTGAGCATAAGCTTGAAATAGGTGATGGTGTTGTAATATGTACACCAGGACACACAGGCTTTTCAGGCAATACAGATACGGCATATGAACAAGTCATTACTGCTATAAATAATGAGGATTTTTCAAAAATACGTGTAACCTTAGATACAGCACCACCAAAAACATTAACGGAAAAGGATATAGATGCATTTACATACAGAAATCCATCAGATGCAAGATATGAATATTCCGATAATACAGTGACGGTAATACCCGAAGAAATAGGACGATACCTCGATATTGAACAGACAAAAACACTTGTTTCACAGCTGTATGAGGGCGGCGAGGTTGTAAAAATCCCATTCTCATCATCAGAGCCTGCAGTTACAGCAGAAGTATTAAATCAAAAGCTGTTTAATGCAACTCTTGGCTCATTTAAGACAGCATACGGCGGATCCACTGCAAATCGAGCTTCAAATGTAGCAAATGCCGCATCGAGAATTAATGGGAAGGTTCTTGCCCCGGGCGAAGTATTCTCCTTTAATGACACAGTAGGTAAACGTACAGTAGCAAATGGTTTCCATCCCGCTCCCGAATACGCCAACGGTCAGACTGTAATAGGCATAGGCGGAGGCACATGTCAGGTATCATCGACATTATACAACTCAGTCTTGCTCGCTGATTTATCTATTGTAACAAGATCAAACCATATGTTCCCTGTAGGATACTGTCCGTTAGGACGTGATGCGACTGTAACTGATTCAGGGCTTGATTTCAAATTTGCAAACAACACCGAATACCCTATCAAAATATCATCTGCAACAGGCGGTGGTTATGTGACAATAGATATTATCGGAACACAACGTGACCAACAACATATTGTCCATTTCAGCACAAGTACTGAACACAAAAACGGAAATACTATTGTATATCTAAAAAGACTCGTATATGACGAGAATGAGCAACTGATACGAGAGGAAAAGTTGCCCACAAGTACCTATATGCCCCATTAAGAGTTAAAAACAGTGACAAGGAACTTGTCACCGTTTTTTATAGAGAGAGGAACAAAATATGAATTTTCAGATAAATGATAACATATCAATCAGCGGTTATGTATATAAAATTCGTAAAGCATCAGGACTTAGCTTTATATCACTTAAACGTGACAATGTAATGTATCAGGCAGTGTATATTCCCGATTTATGCAAAACGTCACTGGCTCTATTATCAGAAGGCGATTACGTATCAATAAACGGAACGGTAACTGAAGAAAAACGTTCAGAACATGGCTTTGAAATAACAATGAAATCATTTGAGGTTCTGTCTTCTCCGATAGAGGAATATCCTTTCACACTTTCACAGCCTACACTAAGTGCATCTGTCGAAGATATGGTATCATACCCTGATGTAGCTGTAAAGCATCTGGCTAAAGGTGCAATTATGGCAATTCGCAGCACCATGATATATGCATATACGAAATTTATGCAAGAGCATAGCTTTATCATGATAAATACCCCTAAAATCACAGCATCATCAAATGATAACTATATATCATTGAAATATTTTGATAACACTGCAACGCTTGCTCATTCTCCCCTGCCATATCTCATAACGGCGGCAGGCGGACTTGATAAGGTATACGAAATAGGCAACGGATACACCTCCAAACATAGCAGAAGTGTACGGCACTTAACAGAATTTACTCGTATGGATTTTGAGGTTTCGTATGCAGACAGCAATAAAATCCGTAATACACTAACAGAATTAATAAAATACATTACCAACTATATAATAAAAAATCACACAAAAGAGCTCGCTATATGTGGTAGAGAGATAAAAGAAATCTCATCAATCCCCGAAATCACATATTCTAAAGCTATGACAAAGCTTGACAAAGCTGACAGAACACAAGGTCTTGACCCCACTGACGAGCGAAAACTATGCGAAATGGCTGATTCTGACTATATATATGTAACCCAGCTCCCGCCATCAGTCAAACACCCATACGAAAAGGACGGTACAGGGTTTGTTTTACTATCACAGGGCATTGAAATAGCACGAGGCGGAGAACACATTTCAGATTATGAAGAAATCAAGGCTCAATCTCCCGACATAGATATCACACCATATAAATATGGCCTACCTCCTATGGGCGGTGTAGGATTAGGTGTTGAAAGAGCAGTAATGGCAATTCTTAAACTGTCAGATATCAGGGAAGCGATATTCATAACACGTGATTTTAACCATATAAAACCATAAAATTTAAAAAACTTTTGAAAAAATGATTGACAAACAGATTAAAATAATGTATAATATTATCTGTTGTTAATCATTATATGCCGATGTGGCGGAATTGGCAGACGCCCGGGACTTAAAATCCCGTGGAGAGAAATCTCCGTACCGGTTCGACCCCGGTCATCGGCACCAAAAAAGGGGCTGTAGCTTAATTACAGCCAATAACGTCAAAAAATGAGGACTTTTGCAACTGCAATCGTCCTCATTTTTCTGTTTAGTGGCTGTTCATTTTGCTACAGCCACTCCGTTTTGGAGGAGAGAGTGGGATACTGTCGGCTCCGCCGCCCGTCTTCGCTTCGCTTTCGCTCGCTCCCTTTTTGCTAAAAAACTGCCACCGGCAGCTTTTCTTCACGCAAAAAGCCCTCTCAGGGTTCGAATCCCTTTTATGTCAAAACAAAAACCACCCTCTAATGGGTGGTTTCCGTTTTGGAGGAGAGAGTGGGATTCGAACCCACGGACGGCGGAACCGTCACCGGTTTTCAAGACCGGCTCTTTCGACCACTCAGACATCT
>CADBPJ010000189.1 GCA_902796445.1 uncultured Ruminococcus sp.
ATTTGATGTATCAAATGCATCTAAATTCCATAAGATTTATATGGTAGCCTGCGGTACAGCGCATCATGCAGGTCTTGTGGGTAAAGCGGCAGTTGAAAAGCTTGCAAAAATCCCTGTATCGGTTGAGCTTGCATCAGAATTCAGATACAATGACCCCTTAATTGATGAGGATACATTGATTATAGCAATCAGTCAGTCAGGCGAAACGGCAGACACTCTTGCAGGAATGCGTCTTGCAAAGGAAAAGGGTGCATATGTATTGGCAATAACAAACGTAGTCGGCAGTAGTGTGTCGCGTGAGGCGGACTGCACCTTCTATACATATGCAGGCCCCGAAATATCGGTTGCATCAACAAAGGCGTATACAACACAGCTTGTTGCACTATACCTTTTTGCACTATTTATTGCGGAGCAGAAACAGTCAATTTCGGCTGATGAAATAAATGAAATCAAGTCGGAGCTTCTTGATATGCCAAAGACAATAGAGGAAACATTAAAGCTTGAGGGAAAGATAAACGAGCTCAGTAAGAAAATATACAAGGAACATGATTTGTACTATCTTGGCAGAGGTGTTGATTATGCTGTTGCAATGGAGGGCTCATTAAAGCTTAAGGAGATTTCATATATTCATTCGGAAACATATGCAGGCGGTGAATTAAAGCATGGCCCGATAGCACTTATTGAGGATAAAACAGTTGTTATTTCCATAAGCACAGACAAAAACGTATGTGCGAAGATGGATAGTAACATTAAAGAGGTCATAACACGCGGTGCGTACACAATCTGCTTTGTAAACGAGGAAACAGAAGCATCACATACAAAATGTGACGATATAGTGGTTATGCCAAACAGAAGCTCTATATTATCACCTGTTTCGTCCGTAATACCGCTACAGCTTTTAGCATATTATGTGGCATATAACAAGGGCTATGACATTGATAAGCCGAGAAACCTTGCAAAATCAGTAACAGTAGAATAAAGGACAGTTATTCACACTATTATCAGGAAAGGAACAAATATAATGGGTAAATTATTCGGAACAGACGGAGTTCGCGGTGTAGCAAACGAAGAGCTTACATGCGAGCTTGCATATAAAATAGGCAAATGTGCGGCATATGTTTTAACAGGCGAAATAAAGCATAAGCCAAAAATCCTTATAGGTAAGGACACACGAATATCAGGCGATATGCTTGAAGCGGCACTGACAGCAGGTCTTTGCTCTGTTGGTGCACAGGTGGTATCATTGGGAGTAATTCCCACACCTGCTGTTGCATATCTTACACGTAAATATGATGCCGATGCAGGTGTTGTTATTTCAGCATCACATAACTCCGCAGAATATAACGGAATAAAGATTTTTAATGCTAACGGCTATAAGCTTAACGATGCGATAGAAGAAAGGATAGAGCATCTTATCCTTGTGGATGACAGCGAAATCTTGTTACCTACAGGCGATGATGTCGGTGTTGTAACAAAATGCGAAACGGCAGTAAGAGATTACGTGGATTTTGCAAAAAGCACTATTGATTGCGATCTTAGCGGTATGAAGATTGCCGTGGATTGTGCAAATGGCGCATCATACAAGACTTCAACTGAAGTTTTGGCAGAGCTTGGGGCGGAAATATACGTTGTATCAAATCACCCCAACGGCACAAACATAAACCTTAACTGCGGCTCAACTCATACAGAAAAGTTCGGTGAGTACGTTAAGAACATAAATGTTGATATAGGCTTAAGTTTTGACGGCGATGCAGACAGACTTCTTGTAATTGACGAGCTTGGCAACCTAATAGATGGTGATAAGATAATGCTTATCTGTGCCGAGTACTTAAAAGGCATCGGAATGCTTAATAAAGACACGCTTGTTACTACTGTTATGACAAACTTAGGTCTTGTTCTTGCCGCAAAGGAAAAGGGCATAAATGTTGTACAGACAAATGTCGGCGACAGATACGTTCTTGAGGAAATGCTTAAAAAAGGTTACTCACTTGGTGGCGAGCAGTCGGGTCATATCATATTCCTCGACCATAACACGACAGGTGACGGACTTGTGTCTGCACTACAGCTTCTAAGCATTGTTAAAAAGACAGGCAAGAAGCTTTCCGAGCTTGCAGAGGTATTTAAGACATTACCGCAGACAATGATTAACGCAAAGGTTAAGAATTCGAACAAGTACGATTTCGATAAGGATGATGTTATTGTATCGGAAATCAAATTACTTGAAGAGGAATTCAAGGACAATGGCCGTGTTCTTATCCGTCCATCAGGCACAGAGCCGTTTGTTCGTGTTATGATAGAGGGACCGACACAGCAGGTAGTGGAGCAGAAAGCAAAGTACCTTGCAAAGCTTATTGAGGCACGTTTGGGTTAAGATAAAGGAGACTATAAATGAATATACAGAAATTTAAAGACAACGGCGTTATATTTGTTGACGAGAGAGCCGTATGGATAGATGATACCGTTAAA
>CADBPJ010000190.1 GCA_902796445.1 uncultured Ruminococcus sp.
GCCTGCTATAATTACGCATATTGCAATACCTACTATAACTATCGTACCGCTAAGGTGCGTTTCAAGCATCAGAAGGAGTGCCACCAAACCTATTATGCCTGCACATACCATATTTCCACGCAGTGTTTTAAGATCAACAATTCTTGTTTTTACAAGGTATGCAATATACATGGCAATGGCAGGTTTCATAAGCTCCGACGGCTGTAGCTGTATAAAAGGAATATTAAGCCAACGTCTTGCACCGTTTGATTCCACACCCACACCCGGAATAAGTACCAATACCAACAGTAATACACATATCCAGAATCCTTTAGGAATAAGCGGAATATACTTGTCAGGGTCAATAGTTGAAATTACTATCATACCGACAAAGCCCGCTACCACAAACATAAGCTGTCGCTTGAAGAAGTAATATGAATCATCATATATACGCTTTCCTGATGGTGCAGATGCACTAAGCAATACTATAAGCCCGACAACAACCACAAGTATTATTAAAAACAGAAGTGTACGGTCCATTTCCCCCATTTTATTCAGCTTCGCCTTTTTTTGAGCTGTTTTCTTCACAGGAGGACGTCCCGCTTTGGATGCAGTTTTTTTAGGGGGTAGAGAGCGGGTTGTGCGTGATGATGACGTTACCCGCCGTGTACCGCCGTTATTTTTTGTCTGTGCCATAAACGGCTCCTTTCAAGTCTTATGCAAAGAATGCAATTATACAAAGTATAAGTGTTACAAGCGAGAACACCGAAACTATCTTCGTTTCTTTCCAGCCTATCATTTCAAAATGATGATGGATAGGTGTCATCTTAAATATTCTTCTGCCCTCGCCGTATTTCTTTTTAGTGTATTTAAAATATGCTGTCTGCATTATTACCGACAGAGTTTCTGCAAAGTATATAAATCCTACAATTATAAGATATATCGGCATATTAAGGTCGATTGCAATAAGCGCTACTGCACCGCCCAAAAACAATGAGCCTGTGTCGCCCATAAACACCTTTGCAGGATATTTGTTATATATCAAAAATCCTAAAAGTCCGCCCACGACTGCCATTGCAAATATACTTATTCCCGTTTGATTGAAGGCGAAAAATGCATATAACGCAAAGAACAGTGACGTTACAACCGTAACACTGCTTGCAAGTCCGTCAAGACCATCGGTAAGGTTTACGGCATTTACTGTGCCTACTACCACAAACATTACAAACGGAATATAGAGCCAAATTGGCAAGGCTACCGAATATCTTATAAACGGAATAATAACCTCGCAACGAAGCATACCCATACAATACATTATTACTACATATGCCGCCGCAAAGGCTAACTGCAGCAGGAATTTCTGCAACGCTCTAAGACCTAAGTTGCGTTTTTTTACTACCTTTATGTAATCGTCAATAAATCCTATCGCACCAAATCCTAAGGCTATTGCAAATAGTATTACGGATTTCATAATATTATCATCAAGGTTGCCCATTATAGCCGTAATCGCCATATTTATTAGGACTGCCACACCTATACCCGTTATGAACATAATCCCGCCCATTGTAGGTGTGCCCGACTTTTTTTGATGCCATTGGGGGCCTTCCTCGCGTATTTCCTGACCGTATTTTAATTTATGCAACCAGCTTATAAACATAGGTCCTAATATTGCTGTCAGGGCAAATGCAAGGACTAAGCTTAGTGTAGTCGCGCCTAAAAACTCCTTCATTATGTACTCTCCTTTAATTTTATATTGCTTTTATCGCTTCTGTTACCTTGTAAAATTCCATTCCGTGTGATGCCTTAACTAATATGCAATCATCAGGTTTTACAAGATTATTTATATCGCTGACTAATTCGTCGGTTGTGGTATATGATACTACATTTTCCATACCCGACGATTTTGCACCATCTGCGATGTATTTTGCATTGCTCCCTGCGGTTATTAGGAAATTAATACCCATATCTTTTACAGTTTTTCCTAAATCAAAATGTGCATCCTTTGCATATTCGCCCATTTCAAGTATATCGCCAAGCACAGCAACCCTACGTGATTTTAAAGTGTTTGTCATAACCTTTAGTGCCGCACGTACCGAATCGGGCGACGAATTGTAGCAATCGTTTATAATCTCCATTCCGTTATGCTCGGAAATTTCAAGACGTGATGATGTGTATACACAATTCTCAATTCCTCTTGCGATTTCAAATTCTGCAAGTCCCATATTAAGTCCTGCACACACTGATGCTAATGCATTGTATATATTATGCTCGCCTGGTTGTTTCAATGAACAACGAAATTCACCATCGGGATGTACCACTGTGAAATCCATTCCGGAAAGTCCCTTATTCTCTATGTCCTTGGCATATACATCGTTTGTATCGCTCATACCGAATTTTACGAGTTTGTACGGAGTATCCGAAATATTCCCCAGGAACTTATCATCACCATTTACAATCAATGTATTAGCGTTTGTGAAATTCTCGGTTATTTCCATTTTCGCTTTGAATATACCCTCTTGTGAACCAAGATTTTCGATATGGCTCATTCCAATATTAGTGATTATCGCAATATCAGGATTAACGATGCCTGCAAGGTATGCAATCTCGCCAAAATGGTTCATACCCATTTCTATAACTGCCGCCTCATGCTCTTTTTCTATACCAAACACTGTCAACGGAACACCTATGTCATTATTAAAATTATTAGGTGTCTTATGTGTTTTATATTTCTCCGCAATTACTGCATACACTAAATCCTTTGTGGTTGTTTTTCCCACACTGCCTGTAATAGAAATGGTAGGAACAGGGTGTTTTACCTTGTAGTATCTTGCAATATCCCCAAGTGCTAAACGAGTATCAACTACCTTTATAACGGTTTTATCGCTGTCAATTTCACGCTCTGATATTGATACGGCACCCTTATCAAGTGCAGAAAGTATATAGTCATGTCCGTCTGCTCTCTCACCCTTTAGCGGTATGAATAACACTCCTTTATCTGCCTGTCTTGAGTCGGTTGTTATTGCGTGTATTTGACCTTTATCACTGCCGCAAATGACTTTCCCGCCCGTTGCTTTTACTATGTCATTAATTGATAATATCTGCATATAATCTCCATTCTGTCTTCCATGCAATGCTTATTTTTTCATTGTCCCCATTTATCACAATAAGAGGATGCAATTATTTGACATCCTCTTTTAAGTGCTTGTATACCTCTATACGTTCATCAAAATCAAATTTTTCTTTACCTATAATCTGATATGTTTCTTGACCCTTACCTGCAAGGATTATTACATCGCCCTTTTTCGCATTGTCCAAAGCATATGCTATTGCCTTACGTCTGTCGGTTATTCTGATGTAATCAACGTCTGTCTTTTTTATTCCTGCTTCTATCTGGTCTATTATTTTATCAGGGTCCTCCGTTCGCGGATTGTCTGATGTCACAATACAGAAATCGGAAAGTTTACCTGCTATTTCACCCATTATAGGCCGTTTTGTATTATCGCGGTCACCGCCGCAGCCGAACAGTGTTATTACTCTGCCTTCTGCAAAGCCCTTGACACAACGTATAATGTTATCCAGACCGTCAGGGGAATGTGCATAATCTATTATAACTGTATAGTCAGTATCTGTCGGCACAACCTCTACACGTCCTACAACTCCCGTTGCATTACCGAGTCCCTTTATAACGTCCTCTATGCATACACCTAACTGCAATGCCGCACCTGCAGCACAGAGTGCATTATATACACTGAATTCGCCAGGTATTCCTACCCATGTATCATATGTCTTGCCTTTATATATCATATCAAATCGTGAACCGCGTGTAGATATACGGATATTTTGAGCCTTAAGATCGCAACCATCGCCCAATCCGACTTTTAAAATATCGTCACATTCCGCCTTGTCAACTATTTTTTTGCCGCCCTCATCGTCAAAATTCACTACGCCTTTTTCAGATATTGCAAACAGCTTTGATTTTGCATTCAGGTAGTTTTCCATTGTTTTATGGAAATCAAGATGATCCTGCGTGAGATTTGTAAATACTCCCACATCGAAGTTACAGCCATATACACGGTCAAGCTCAAGTGCGTGGCTTGAAACCTCCATTACAACGTAGTCAGCGCCGTAATGTACCATTTCTGAAAACAACTGCTCAAGCTCTAACGCATTTGGCGTTGTAGGTGTTGTGCTTTTCGTAAGAAGGACCTTATCACCTATTATGTTCTGGTTTGTACCTATAACTCCTACCTGTTTTCCCGTACTTTCCAATATGCTCTTTATAAGATATGTAATCGTGGTCTTTCCGTTTGTACCTGTGATGCCTACAAGACTGAAATTCTCAGAGGGATTTCCGTAGAATGTACATGCAAGCTCTGCCAATGCACGGCGCGAATTTTCCACGTATATAACAGGCACTGACACGTCTATTCTATCCTCGGCCACAATCACTGATGCTCCGTTTTCCTCTGCGGTTTTTGCGTATTTATGACCATCTGTTTCGTAGCCCTTTATGCATACAAAAACACTACCGTCTTTGACTTTTCTGGAGTCATATGCTATAGATGTTATATCTATATTTTGCATCTCTTCACTAATCTGCTCCTTAAAAAGCTCTTTGGCTAACATTATGTCCACCCTCCTCATTTCTTAGTCATTTGTCTGCTGTCCGAATTTAACACCAACAACCGTGCCGGGTAAAACCTTTGAGCCAGGAGCAAAGGTCTGTGATGTAGCATAGGCATTACCCGCCTCGCTATGTCCTGCACCTTTCGCCTCAAAATTAAGTCCGGCATTATTTAACATATATTTTGCATCTCTGACACTGTAACCCTTTAAATCAGGCACAGTTGCCATATCTGTTTCGTCACGTTCTTCTGTGTAGAGAATTATCACAGAGCCTTCATCTAACATCTCCTGAGGTTTTGGCAGCTGATCTACTACTGTATCTCCGCTACCCTTTATCTTGTATGTAAAGCCTGCCTCGTCTGCTTTCGATTTTGCAGATGAAAGGGATATGTTCCTTAGTTCAGGTACACCCGCCTGTTCTGCGTGACTCTCGTTTTCTGCATACTGTTTCTCTAATCCAAGATATTCCAATGACTCGGACAGTACCTCGCCGCATACGGGAGCGGCAATAGTTCCGCCGAACTTGTTTGCAGTCTGGGGCTCGTCAAGCATAATCAGGCACACAAGCTCAGGATCATTTGCAGGTGCAAAACCTATGAATGATGCAATACGTTTATCACTGCCTCTGGGCTGTTTCTCTGATGTTCCTGTTTTTCCGCCTATTCTCCAACCTTTTACGTATGCGTTCTTACCTGTCGCACCCTGATCGCCCACAACCGCCTCTAAAAGCTCACGCATTGTCTGTGAGGTTTTTTCAGATATAACTCTGTTTACTACCTGCGGTTGATATGTCTTAATAACTCCGTCCTTGTTTGAGATTTCCTTTACAATAGTCGGTCTCATTCTTTCGCCGCCGTTTACAGTGGCAGACACTGCCGTTATAAGCTGTAGCGGTGTAATCTGAAAGCCCTGACCGAATGATGATGTAGCAAGGTCCACCTCACTCATTTTATCATAATAAAGCGCAGACGACTCGCCGCCAAGCTCTATTCCTGTCTTGGAGGTAAAACCAAATGCCTCAAAGTAGTTCATAAACACTTCTTCACCCATAGCAAGTGCCACTTCCATAAACACGGGGTTACACGAGTTTTTAACACCCTCTGCAAATGTCTGGGCGCCATGACCTGATTTGTTTGCACACGAAATCCTACGGTCTGCTACCTGCTTAAAGCCTGCACAGAAAAAGTTTGTATCTACGTCTACTATACTTTCTTCAAGTGCCGCCGCAGCTGTTATGATCTTGAATGTTGAGCCGGGCTCATATGTATCGGACACCGCCTTGTCACGCCACATTTTTGAACGTGCCTTACCGATGAATTCATCAGAATATGAATCAGGATCCTTTTCCTCCTCATCTTCTTCAGAGTCAGTTTCCTCCTCTGTGTCCTCACCATCTGTTTCCTCTTCAAATTCTATGGCATACTCTAAAAATCTGCTTATATCATAAGGGTCGTTACAGTCAAAATCAGGCTTTGTGGCTATAGCCAGGATTTCACCTGTTTTCGGGTTCATAACAATACCTGCCGCGCCCTCTTTAAGCTCATTCTTTAAAACTGCCTCTTCAAGATGCTGTTCAAGAAAATGCTGTATATTTTCATCAATCGTAAGTTTTACATCACAACCGCTTTTTGCAGCCTTTAAATATTCCGCCTGCTGATTTTCAATGGTAGTTCCGCTTGCGTTTCTGTTCTGATATACCGCTCCGTTATATCCCGTCAGATATTCGTCAAATATAAGTTCAACGCCCTGTATACCATTATTGTCATAGCCCGTAAAGCCCAATACGTGCGAAGCTACATTATATGGATAATACCGCTTTGAGTCGTTTTCAAAATATATACCCGACAGGGCATTTTTTAATTCACGTTTTTCCTCATTGCGTTTCTTTGCCTCTTTATTCGTTTCCTCCTCATATGAGGGGTTTATCAATTCTTCAATCGCCTTACTCTCCTCGGCACTAAGGCGTTTTTTTATTCTTGTATATTTGGCATCAACCTTAAAACAAGCTTCAAGCTTTGATTCGCTCATACCCAAAATAGGTGAAAGGACCTTAACACACGTGTCTGCATCACCGCTGTTTCTTACGTCCTGGGGATTGCAAACAAGTGTCTTTACCGTTACGGATTCGGCAAGCACCATACCATTACGGTCAAGTATTTTTCCTCGATTGGCTTGTTCGACAGTTTCAGCTGTCTGCATTTTTTTCGCAGTTTCATATAGTCCGTGACCTTTTATAATCTGCCACCAAAACATTCTTACAATAACTAAGGCAAACATTATAAAGGTCAATACTACAATTATAATTGTTCTTTTCTTGATACTCGTTAATGATGGCAAAGCCAATTAAATCATTCCTTCTTAATTACTCACTCTATACCGCTTTAACACCTTTTAATATTATATGCTGAAAAAATCTATGATATGATTTTTTATATTGACTATAAGATCTGCAAATCTATTAGAGAAGCCCTCCACCTCATCTGCAGTCTTTACTGTCATATCATCCCGCTTCACATCAAGATATACAACCTGATGCTTTTCGGGTCTGTGCATACCCAGCCTTGATGTTGCTTCCGTTTCAATCTTTGACAGGTCTATGCTCTCCTCTAACTCAAATGCTTTCTGGGAGGTTACAGACTCCTCAAAACGATATTTTGTTATTATCTCGTTCAAAGCTGATTGCGTTTCATTCACCGATACGTACTGCGAAATCATAAAAACAGCAGACGATGCAACAATCAATACTGATGCAATCTTCTCAATGTAGCTGAGGTTGCGTTTTGCTTTTTTGAGTTTTGCGGGGGCTGTTTTTTTAACGCTCTGCTTTTTTTGTTCTCTATCTTCTTTTGTGTAATCGTATTTATATGCTAAATTACCCTTAACCAATTTATTTCCTCTTTCTTCGATTACATTCACAATTTAACTACTGCTCTTAATTTTGCACTTTTTGACCTGGAATTTTCGTCAAGCTCTGCCTCGGACGGCAGAACAGGCTTTCCTGTAAGAATTTTTACCTGCGGAGTTTTTCCGCACACACATACAGGGAAGCTTTTAGGGCAAGTGCAACCCTTTGCCAATTCCTGAAATGTTTTTTTCACTATCCTGTCTTCGAGTGAATGGAATGTGATAATACTCAATACACCACCGGGTTTTAATACATCCACAAAATCACATACTGCCTGTTTCAATATACGAAGCTCACCATTGACTTCAATGCGTATTGCCTGAAACACACGTTTTGCAGGATGTCCTCCGTCCATTCTTGCAGCTTTTGGTATTGCCGCCTTGATTATGTCTGATAATTCACCTGTTGTTTTAATCGGCTTGTTTTCTCGTCTCTCAACAATGAATTTTGCAATTCGTGCAGACCATTTTTCCTCGCCGTATTCGTAGAAAATCTTTGTGAGTTCTTCTTCGGAATATGTATTTACCACATCATATGCACTAAGGGGATTATCCCTATCCATACGCATATCCAAAGGCGCATCATGCATATACGAAAAGCCTCGCTCCGCATTATCAAGCTGATATGAGCTTACACCCAAATCCATAACGGCACCGTCAACATTATCAATTCCCAGATCTTCAAGAATACTTTTTACCTCACTGAAGTTTCTGTTGACAGTTATAACTTTGTCTGAAAACTCTTCAAGACGTTTCGTTGCCGCCGCTATCGCTTCCCTATCCTGGTCAATGCCTATAAGCTTTCCTGCTCCGCGGCTTAATATTTCATAGGAATGTCCGCCACCGCCCAACGTTGCATCCAGATATATGCCGTCGGGTTTGATTTTGAGAAAGTCGACACTTTCTAAAAGCAATACAGAATAATGTTTAAATTCCATATGGGCTACCTCAGATATTTAAGTTGTATTTCAAGACACCGTCGAGCATAAGATCAGAACCCTCGTTCTGGTAATCGTACCACGCATCTGCATCCCAAATTTCAAGACGTGTGTTTGCACCCACAAGAACAACATCTTTTGAAAGGCCTGCATATTCAAGAAGTCGTTTTGAGATAGGCACTCTGCCTTGCTTGTCCACCGTAACAGTTGAAGCCTTACCAAAGAATAATCTTACAAACCTTGCCGCATTTCTGTCTGTTGCTGTGGGAAGCTGTTTAACCTTCTCTGAAACCTTTTCCCATTCTTCCTCTGTGTAAAGATGAAGGCATTTTTCCTCCGACATAGATTGAGTGATAAATACAGTATTGCTTGCCATACATATATCATCACGCAACTTTGAAGGCAGAATTATTCTTCCTCGCTCATCAAGCTGACGCTCATACTCGTCAACAAAACAAACCATATCATCACCTCTTCCCTGCTTTTTGTACTTAGAAACGACTAATTGAGAGAACAAAAATAAAGCTCTCCCATCGAAGCTATAATGAAGCATTTTCACTCCCAAATGCTCCCATTCGCTCCCATCAATTACTATTGTACACCAAAAAGGTAAAAAAGGCAATAGTTTTTTTCAATTTTTTCAAAATTTTTTCAAGTTTATTATATTTTGTATGTTTTGCTTGTAAAACATACAAAAATAGGGTATAATTACCATAATATCGGGCAACACAATATTGGCATATTTAGTTTTATTGCAAGAAAAAATACACAATATATTGTGTTTAAGTCAATTATAACACAAATATTTCAATTTGTATATAGTTATTCGACAAAATTATTTCAAAACGATTACAAATTTGTCGTTTGTGTTACCTATTTTTTGGAGGAATTGTACATATGGAGGAAAAAAACCTAAAACTCGTAGAAATTCTATGCGAAGAATTTAACATAAAACATTGGCAAGCAGAAAACGCAGTGGCTTTAATAGACGACGGGAACACTGTCCCCTTTATTGCACGTTACAGAAAGGAAGCCACAGGCTCAATGGACGATACTATGCTCCGAGATTTTCACAAGCGGTTGATGGCATTGCGTTCATTGGAGGAAAAACGCGAGGACATATTACGTCTTATTGACGAGCAGGGCAAGCTTACAGATGAGCTGTCAGAAGCTATCGAAAACGCAAAAACATTATCCGAGCTTGAGGATATTTATCGCCCATACAGGCCAAAACGCAGAACACGCGCAAGTATTGCAAAGGAAAAGGGTCTTGAGCCATTGTCTGTGCTTATAATGGCACAAGACAAGGATTTTGATCCCGACATCGAGGCAGAAAAGTATATCAATGAAGAAAAAGGTGTCACAAGCATTGATGACGCTTTAGCAGGTGCGATGGACATAATTGCCGAGGATATAAGCGATAATGCGGATTTCCGAAAGAAACTGCGTGAGATGACGCAAAACAACGGTTTTATCACAGTAAAAAATGCGAAGGACGAGGACAGCGTATACAGCAACTATTACGATTTCTCGCAGAAAATAGACGGGCTTGCACCGCATAGAGTTCTTGCAATAAATCGCGGTGAAAAAGAAGGCTTTTTATCCGTTAAAATTGAGGTTGACGAGGAACGGCTCATATCTTACCTTATCCGCAAGCTCACACCGAAAAACTCGGCTCCTGCAACAAAATATGTAGAGCTTGCGGCGGCTGATGCGTATAAAAGGCTTATTGCACCGTCACTTGCAACAGAGATACGAAATACAGCAACTGAAAATGCAGAGGACAGCTCCATTAAGGTGTTCGGTAAGAACCTGAACGGGCTATTAATGCAACCGCCTGTTAAGGGCAGTACCGTAATGGGATTTGACCCTGGATACCGTACAGGCTGTAAGGTTGCGGTAGTAAACGAAACAGGCAAGGTGCTTGATACGGGTGTAGTATACTGTACACTGCCAAACCATGACAAGGAATTAGCAAAGAAGGTTCTTACAGATATGATACTGCGTAATAATGTAGATATTGTATCAATCGGAAACGGAACGGCATCAAAGGAGTCGGAAATTTTTATTTCAGAACTCATTAAAGGCATAGACCGCCGCATATACTATGTAATGACAAACGAAGCGGGCGCAAGTGTATACAGTGCCTCCGAGCTTGCGGCATCAGAGTTCCCCGAATATGACGTTGCACTGCGCAGTGCCGTATCAATCGCAAGAAGATTACAGGACCCATTGGCAGAGCTTGTTAAGATTGACCCTAAATCAATAGGTGTCGGACAGTATCAGCACGATATGAATGCTACAAAGCTTTCAACAGAGCTTACAGGCGTAGTCGAGGATTGCGTAAACAAGGTTGGCGTTGACCTTAACACAGCCTCCCCCTCGCTTTTGGGGTATATTTCAGGTGTAAATAAGACGGTTGCTAAAAATATTACATCATACCGCGAAGAAAACGGAAAGTTCAAAAACCGCACAGAGCTTATGAACGTTCCTAAGCTTGGCAAGAAAGCGTATGAGCAGTGCGCAGGATTTTTAAGAATTTCCGACGGCGACAATTTCCTTGATAACACATCGGTACACCCCGAAAGCTACAAGGGTGCGTTGGGACTTTTAAAAACATTAGGCTATACAAGTACGGACAACTTATCCGACCTTAACGGACGTGCGAAAGAATACGGCAAGAAAAAACTGTGCGAAGAGCTTGACATAGGCGAAATCACACTTAACGATATTATAGATGCACTCCTTAAGCCAGGCCGTGACCCACGAGAGGAACTGCCAAAGCCTACACTGCGTGAGGATGTACTGTCTATGGAGGACTTAAAGCCTGATATGGTATTGTCGGGTGTAGTCAGAAATGTAATTGATTTCGGAGCATTCATCGACATTGGTGTACATCAGGACGGACTTGTGCATATATCCCAGATTTGCGACAAATACATTAAGCACCCCTCGGAAGTTCTGTCAGTCGGCGATAATGTAGAGGTTAAAATATTGGACATAGACTTAAAAAAGAAAAGAATTTCACTTACTATGAAAGGAATATGACCATGACAAACTTTATTTCATTTCCTAAGCTTGGAATAAATATGAACTTATCCCCTGTTGCATTTTCAATCGGAGAAAAAAGTGTGTATTGGTATGCAT
This sequence comes from uncultured Ruminococcus sp., assembly GCA_902796445.1. Lineage (GTDB taxonomy): Bacteria > Bacillota > Clostridia > UBA1381 > UBA1381 > Ornithomonoglobus. The sequence goes on from CADBPJ010000190.1 coordinate 11,595, forward strand.
TGATAATCCTTTTCGGATTTTTAATGGGTATACTCATAGTTACACTCGACTGCGAAAAGCGGGGCTTAAAAAAGGACAACACACTTGACATTGCTATCTACGGTCTTGTTGCAGGAATACTTGGTGCAAGAATTTACTACGTACTGTTCTCACTTGATGAGTTCCGTGATAATTGGCTCAGCGTATTCTACATATGGGAGGGCGGACTTGCCATATACGGCGGTATAATCGGTGCGGTAATTTCCACCTTTATATACTGCAAAATCAAGAAGCTCAATGTTTTAAACGTTTTTGATATATGCTGTGTGGGCTTGCTGTTAGGTCAGGCAATCGGCAGATGGGGCAATTTCTTCAACTGTGAGGTGTATGGCAGACCAACCGAATTTTTCTTGGGAATGTCAATCAACAGCGGAGCACCTGTGCATCCCCTGTTTTTATATGAATCATTATGGAATTTTGCAGGTGTAATATTCTTATGTATACTGCGTAATCATAAAAAGCGAAATGGGGAGATATTCCTATGTTATATACTGTGGTATTCTGTAGGCAGACTTGCACTTGAAGGTATGCGTAACACACGGTATATCCTGTACTTAATTCCTAACGTGTTGGGTATTTCCCAATTTGTCGCAGGACTTTTGATTATCATATCTGTCGCAGGGCTTATATACATTTCAAAATCAAAGAAGGAATGTTTTCTCATTAAATAAAAAAATCCCACTTGCGTAATCGCAAGCGGGATTTTTTTAGTGACAGCTGTGACTTCCACATCCATGACTTCCGCAGGTATGACCGCCCTGTCCATGCTCATGGTCGTGGTGTGAGCATTTTACGTTAGGATTAAATATCAATGTTCCCGCGAGATACTCCTCTACTGCTGTGTCCGCATCGCCTGACACACCGCCGTATAGGGCAATTCCCGCATCTTTAAGTGCAGTCTGTGCACCGCCGCCTATACCGCCGCATATAAGCGTATCTACACCCAAAATTCTCAACATTCCCGCCAGAGCACCATGCCCTGACCCATTTGTGTCAACAACATCAGCAGACACTACCTTGTTATCCTCTACTGTATAGATTTTAAATGCCTTCGTGTGTCCGAAATGCTGAAATATCTGTCCGTTTTCATATGTTACTGCTATTTTCATAATAATCTTACCTCACTTTAATTTGCTATATTCAGTATACCACAGTTTATTCTTATTTTCAAGTTATTTAAAATTAAATTTTATAAATTTACAGTTTACTTTTTAGTATTTATATGATACAATGATTTTTGACTACACTAAAAAAAGGATGAAATGTTATGAAACAAAGAGAAAAATTTTCGTCACGGCTTGGGTTTATACTAATATCCGCAGGCTGTTCAATAGGCTTAGGTAACGTATATCGTTTCCCGATTATGACGGGTGCATATGGCGGTGCATTATTTGTGCTTATATATATTGCCTTTCTGTTGCTTTTAGGTCTGCCCGTTATGACAATGGAGCTTTCAGTAGGCAGAGCAAGTCAAAGAAGTATTGCCACATCATTTGATGTGCTTGAAAAACCCGGTCAGAAATGGCATTGGCTCAAATTTTTAGGCATAGGCGGTAACTACCTTCTGATGATGTTCTACACCGTTATCTCGTGTTGGATGATTATTTATTTCTTCAAGTATGCCAACGGCTCAATTATGCAGTATGCAACAGCCGAAGAGCTTGGAAATGTGTTTGGCACAATAGTAAACAGCCCGTTTCTTCTTACAGGGACAACATTTGCAGTAATCATTTTATGCTTTGGTATATGCTCATTAGGCTTACAAAAAGGTGTTGAGCGGATAACAAAGGTTATGATGATAGCACTCTTGGGACTTATGGTATTGCTTGCAATATACGCATGCACGCTTTCTAATGCCGCAGAGGGTTTGAGGTTCTATCTGATTCCGAGCACACAACCAATCAAGGATTATGGTATATGGACGGTTATCACCGCAGCTATGGGACAGGCATTTTTTACACTAAGCATCGGTATAGGCTCAATCGCCATATTTGGCAGTTATATCAAAAAGGACAGACGTCTTACAGGCGAGGCAATTACAATTATGTCACTTGACACATTTGTGGCAATCACATCAGGTCTTATTGTGTTCCCTGCATGCTTTACCTATAATAATGGTGTTACGGCAGATGCATCAACAGTCGGTGCAAGCTTCCTGTTTACGACGCTGTCAAGCATTTTTAATGCTATGCCGTTCGGCAGAATAGTCGGTATATTCTTCTTTATATTTATGACGTTTGCGGCACTGTCAACTGTTATTGCAGTGTTTGAGAACATTATGTCATTCTGGCTGGACCTTACAAACCTTAACAGGAAACAGGTTGCTATAATTAACATATTCCTTGTTATGGTATTATCACTGCCATGTATCTTAGGCTTTAGCGTGCTTTCTGATATACATATAGGTGACAAGGGTATTATGGATATTGAGGACTTTTTAGTTTCAAATATAGCCTTACCTATAGGAAGCCTTTTCTATGTACTGTTCTGTACCTCACGCTACGGCTGGAGTTGGAAAAACTACTTTGACGAGGTTAATACAGGCAAGGGAATTAGATTTCCGAAATGGCTCCGCCCGTATGTAACATACGTGTTACCGCTCATTATTATAGCAGTTCTTGTAATGTCGCTATTCTAATTAAGACAAAAAAAGTAAGATAGCCCCCACCTGCCAAATAAGGGCTATCTAAATAACCTACTTAGGCATAACCGTTTGAGATCTTGCCTTTTTCTATTCTTATTATATACCCAATGTGCGGATTTGTCAACTCTTTTCCGCAAAAATATTTTGTAAAATATACTTGACATTTTGATTTCATTATGCTATTATGTAAATGTAAAGTGCATTTTACATTTACATAGGAGGCGGTTTGTTGAATAATAATATTAAGGAATATCGAAAAAACACAAAGCTTACTCAGGACGATTTAGCAAAGGCAGTGGGCGTAACACGTCAAACGATAATCTCGCTTGAGAACGGGAAATACGATGCCTCGCTAAAACTCGCACACAAGCTTGCTGTGTTTTTTGACACAACGATAGAGGATTTGTTTGTTTTCGAGGAGGAATAAAAAATGGATTTTAAAAAGAAATTAAAAATACGGCTTTATACTGCAATAGCCGTACTTATTATAGGAATTGCAATGATAGCTTTAGGGTGCATAAAAAACCGCGAAATGCTTACGTCTTTTGGACTTATGTTCTTCGTAATCGGCATTGCACGAATACGGCAGTACAAGCGTATCACCAAAGATGACGAATCATTCCGAGCACGTGAAATCGCAGAAACAGATGAGAGAAACGTGAAAATATGGACACAAGCACGAGCCGTTGCATTTTCCGTTTACATATTCATTGCCGCAATAGCAGTAATAACTCTGTATGCCATAGATTTAGACCTGTATGCAAAAATCATTTCCTACAGTCTGTTTTCATTTGTGCTTATTTATTGGATATGCTATCTTATAATTAGAAGAAAATACTGAAGGGGATTTTGCTTAACGCAACATCCCCTCTTACACCTCTTTAGCATATCGTGCTAAATCTTCGCACATTTCCTTAATCTTTTTGTCATAATATTCATCAGGCATTTCAACACCCATTTCGATGTCAATCTTGCGTATCTCGCCCACTCTATACTCGGCATGAGCAAGAAAAAGTTCAGATTTAGGTACATCGTAGATAAGATTGTCTGTATGCACATGATAAATATCAAAGACATCACACTTATATAATTTTGCAAGGCGAATGAACATAGTCGCAGTAAGAGGAGTCTTGCCGCTTTCATATGATGCAAGAGTGTTGCGGGATATTCCAAGATATTCTGCGACCTCCTGTTGTGTCAGTCCGCATTTTCGCCTCATCTGTACAAGTCTTGTATGTGGCTCCATATTATCCCTCCATTACATATACGTATACTTCAAGTTGGCAAGGACGGTAAGAGACACCGCTTATTATTCAAGTTATTTTACCTCGCTGTTATCTAAACCAAATTCGAGCAATATATTTATCAATTCATTTCGTGAACGATTGGTTGCCTGCGACAATTTATCTAATCTGTCCACAGTTTCATCGGGGACACGAATAGAAAATACCTTATATCC
>CADBPJ010000191.1 GCA_902796445.1 uncultured Ruminococcus sp.
GACAATTTGCCTGATATTCATGGCGCATATCATCCTGCTTCTTTTCATCACGTGAAAAGATGCGGATCTCACCTATTTCAGTATCTAAAAAGCCGTTTAATACGGCATTTCCAAATGAGCCGGTCCCTCCCGTTATTAATAATGTTTTATCTTTAAACATTCTGTCTGCTCCTTATATTTCAATAATCATTTTTGCTTTCTTTTTCTGTATCTATTTATCAACTCCCCGATGCCCTTGTATCTCAACACCAACAATATGCCCTCAATCCGTCTTATATATCCTCCGGCACCCTTAAAGCCTAATGCCTTGTCAACCTTCGCCTTATATCCCTTATCCGCTGTGATATTCTCCGGATGCTTAAGCGGAAATTCATATTCATGAACATCCTTATACAACAAACGCCTTGTTGCTCTCGGCATAAGGTTCAGGTCGCTTACCGAATGTGTTGTATTATCCCCCACGCCTATATTAGATATCATATTATGCTTCGGATTAATTGCAACACGATCATAGAGATACATATTTGAAGCATTGATAGATTCATAGTACTCCTTATCGGCAGCCCTGTGTCTTTTAAGCATTCCCCTGAAATATTTCTGTTCTCTTTTTGTCGGGAAGCCTGCTATAACCTTCTCAAGCTTTTGCTGGTCATCCATAAATGAATAATCCGAATCCCATGTGTCAACAACTCTTTTCCAAGTTGCCCATCCCCAGATGGAGCTTACTGTTGAAAAGAAGTAGTCTGCGCCACTGCCGTTATCATAATAATCTATAGGGTTGTAGCCGCAGATCATCTGTATCTTTTCATTATCCTTGTATCGTTCCAAAAGCTCCTTGCAGTATCTGAAAAAGGATACCGACGGTACATCGTCATCCTCCAGAATGATACCGTACTCCTCCGTTTCAAACATCCATTTCTGTGACAGGAATTCAGCAGGATCACAGCCGTAATTCTTTTCGGAATAATTTCGATGTACCTCACATTCCCAATCGATATTTTCAACTACTTCACGGCATTTCTTTACATTTTCTATATCATCGGCACGACCGACCCTGGGACCGTCCTGAAACAGGTACAACTTAGACGGCCTTGCTTTTCTTATCTGTTCAAAAACCTGAGCTGTTTTTTCCGGTCTTACGAAAAATAAAAGTAATACCGGAACATCTACTAAACTTTTTTTCATCTTCACCCTCCATTTGTTAATGCAGATCAATATTCTTCATATCAATTCTTCCGCCTTTTTTACTGCTGCAAGCGTATAGTGTCCGCTTGTCAGCTTCGCAGAAATGTTTTTTGTATTTTCTATCATATTTCTGTATTCAACGTTGCTTATTTTGTTTATTCTCTCTTCTATTTCATCAAGCGAATTCACGGTAATACCTACGCCATTCTCTGTCACAAAATCCACTGTTGCCGATTCTGCCCATACAATAACAGGTATTTGCGCAGCAAGATAAAGCGACATTTTGTGCGGATTGTTATACCTTAAATATTCCCCCGCTCTGCCTGTGCAGCTGTCTGTTCCGTCCCCGTCCCATACAAGACCAAAGCCTCCGCAGAGAACATTAGGAAGCTCCTCGGGTGTGAACGAGCCTTTGTAGTCTATAAATTCATTCACCACTCCCGTATAGTTAATACCATAGAGATTAAAATGAATTTTATTTTTCATATCGCCCAACATATACAGATATCCACTCTTATTCTTATGGAGATTGCCGGCTATAATTATATCGGACTTTTTGTATTGCCTATCCTTTCTTTTCACATCGGCGATATAATCGAATATCTCAAGAGAAACTAACTTGTCTTTATCAACACCATAGTCAATTAATGTTCTTCTCATAATATCATTGTGAACAATAATAGCACAAGCACGCTCATACAAATAGTTCTCATTTCTGACCTCTTCCTTTAATATCTCTCCTTCACTTCTCAAATAGCCAACATCATGCATTATAAGAATAAGCTTTATATCCTCACGCACCTTAAAGAAGGGCAAAAGCTTTGTCATATTCATAGGTGTCGGATACTGAACAACAAGAGTACAGTTTTTCGGCAGCTTATTCAGCCTTTTTGTGAATCTGATTTCTTGAATCAGCTTAGATATCCTGCGTCCGCTCACCAAATAATTCACTTGTTTATATCCTGCACCGGACAGAATATCACTTATATCCTTCTGTGCCTTCCCTCCGGCGGTTTTATTGTTCTTAGATTTCAAACCTATAATATATTTGTTATTCATAATATCTCTATCCTTCATTAAGCAAATGCTCTATTTCCTTTATTCTTGTTTCCTTTTTAAAATACTCGCGCCTTTTGGTTGCCTGCTCTCTGTAGTGTTCGAGCAGATTTTTGTCGTTAATAATTGCTTTTATACCTTCATATAAGGCATTCTCATCATTTTCGGTTATAAGTCCGTATTCACTGTCGCCCAAAAGATCATGCATTCCCGCACAATCTGTTGTAACGATCGGTTTGCCAAGCAGGATTGCTTCTGTTGCAACTGTGCTGAAGCCCTCTGCCCTTGACGAGCATATAAATACATCACTGCTTGCAATATACTTATACGGATTTTTTTGAAAGCCCATAAGTTTAACATTGTCAAGTCCTGCACTCTTAATCTGTTTTTCAAGTTCTCCTCTGTCAGGGCCTTGTCCGAGAATAATAAGCTCCGGAGTTATTCCCTCGCTTCTCAATCTTGCAAAAACATCTATAAGCCTGTCATAGCCCTTCTGATGTGCAAGTCGACCAACTGTCACAAATCTCAAGCCATTGCTCGGGCTAAGCTCACATTCCTCCTCTGATTTTTTCAGAATTTCAACTTCATCAAGTACATTGTACTGAACCTGTGTATTGTTGAATTCTCCGAATTTTTTGAGGAACATTTTCTCGACCTCGCCTGATACACAGATGATTTTATCAAAACGCTTGTAGCACTCTGCATTATGCGCTGTGCTTTTAAATAGCTTTGTGTTATGATCATAATTATATAAATCAATATGTACCCATGTCAGCTTTCTTGCATGGCTGTCCGATGCTGAAATCAGTTTAAGCGGAGCTCCTTCGAGATATGCCGTCTCAACATCATAATCACCTCGTATAAAAAGCTTATATACAATCGAAGGTGGTATAATAAACTGTATCAGATAGCTAAACAGCTTTCTTAAGCCTTTGCTTTTCACTTTAATTATAGATTTATAATGTATATTTTCATTCAATGCATTTACATATATGCCGTCATTTATAAGTGTCTCTACAGTTATATCATATCTTTCTTTATCAAGTGCATTCACCATATCCACAAGAACCTTTTCGGCTCCTCCGCCGTTAAGTGAATTTATCAGAAATAAAAGCTTTTTCATTACTGCCTCCCTTAAACAGGTGATATATTGTCATTATAGATACCCGGCTGCCACATAAATCTGTAAATATGGCTTTCCTTAAAATACATTGCCAGCAGCAAGGCTATTATTGCAAACATCATAATTGCCCTGTCTTTTCGCTCCATGGATATATATATATCAGGAACAAGGAACATCTGCATAATTGAATAATAAAATACCACCCTCAAATTTGATGGGTCAATGAAGGTTATAGGCAACAGTATACATCCTATAATGCAAGCATTGATATAAACAACCGCATTTTTATCCACAGCTATGATCTGTTTATATTTCCATATTACCATTACAAGAATAGCAAGCGATATAGCAGAATAATTAAATGTGCCCGCGCCCTCATACTGATTTCCATAGTGCTCGTATCCTCCCAATGAAGTCAAAAACTCTGTAAAAGGCTTACGGAATACAAATAATATCGCTACAGCAATCAGGCATGTATAAAAATACGGGCGAGACAGCTTCTTATATGCGATAAAATAAAACGGCAGAAACGCCAATGCTGATTTATGGAATGTATATGAAACCAAAACACATATCAGAAATGATTTCAGTTTTCTATCTATAATAAAATCCATACCAATAAACCCCATTATAACCATCGCCATTGTCTGTCTTAGTCCCGTTGTGGACACAAACGCAAAAAACAACGACATATATATCAGCACACTTATAAGACCTTCGTTGGATTTCCTGTAAAACTGCACAAACAGAGGTATATTTACAAAGCATGCGAATACAACAAGGTATAGCCGAAAGCTTTTTGAAAATATCTGAAATATTTTCATAGACAGATAAAATCCCGGCTCTACTCCCTCGTATGTTGAAACCATCGTCTTCAGACTAACCCAAAGATACGACCATGAATAGCCCTTTACACGCTCAAACATATCCCAATAATTATATGTATCCATGCCCACATGTATATGACGCAGTCCTGATAAAAGTATCGCTTGTATACATGTCAAAATAAAAAACAATTTACGTGCTTTTTCGTTTTTTTCTCTA
>CADBPJ010000192.1 GCA_902796445.1 uncultured Ruminococcus sp.
TCTTGCGGCTGTATTTACACGACGTGATCCGTCAACCGTAAAAATTCAGACAGAGGGTGTGCCTGTATACCATGCAGATGAAGCTGTAGAACATAAGGACGAAATAGATGTTATGATACTTTGCGGCGGCTCGGCAACTGATCTACCGAAGCAGACACCTGAGTTTGTTAAATACTTTAATGTAGTGGACAGCTTTGATACACATGCAAAAATTCCTGAACATTTTGACAATGTTGACGTTGCGGCAAAAGCATCGGGTAAAGTAGGAATAATATCCGTAGGTTGGGATCCTGGAATGTTCTCATTAAACAGATTATACGGCAATGCCATACTTGTAGACGGCAAGGACTACACTTTCTGGGGCAAAGGCGTAAGCCAGGGACATTCGGATGCAATTCGCAGAGTAGATGGAGTGTTAGATGCAAAACAGTATACAGTGCCTGTGCCTGAAGCACTTGAGGCTGTAAGAAACGGTGAAAATCCTGAGCTTACAACAAGAGAGAAGCACACAAGGGTTTGTTATGTTGTAGCAGAGGAAGGCGCAGACTTAGCACGCATTGAAAATGAAATCAAGACTATGCCTAATTACTTTGCAGATTATGACACAACAGTTCATTTTATATCAGCAGAAGAATTAAAGCGTGACCATAGCGGTATACCTCATGGCGGATTTGTTATAAGAACAGGAAGTACAGGTATGAGGGGCGAGAACAAGCACGTAATTGAATACAGCTTAAAGCTTGATTCAAACCCTGAATTTACAACATCTGTCCTTATTGCATATGCAAGAGCGGCAGTACGTATGAACAATGAAGGTGTGAGCGGTGCTAAGACCGTATTTGATATTCCTCCTGCATACCTGTCACCCAAAAGCGGTGCAGAATTACGCAAGGAATTATTATAATAATTTTCTAAAAAAATGCTTGACAATTATACACATATGTGGTATAATTCAATGGTGACCGCATAGAAACGGTTTTTTAAATGTGTAAACATACCGTAATTAGCGTGTCCTCACTAAGAATAAGAGGAGGTGTAACAATATGTACGCAATTATCGAAACAGGCGGTAAGCAGTATAAGGTATCAGAGGGTGACGTAATCTTCGTTGAAAAGCTTAATGTTGAAGAAGGCGCAGAGATTACTTTTGATAAGGTGCTTATGGCAGGCGAGGGCGATGCAGTTAAGGTTGGTACTCCTGTTGTAGAGGGTGCAACAGTAACAGCTAAGGCTCTTAAGAATGGCAAGGGCAAGAAAGTCATTGTTTTCAAAATGAAGAGAAAGAAGAATGAGCGTAAGAAGAAGGGTCATAGACAGCCTTATACAAAGGTTGAGATTACAGCAGTGAATGCGTAACCCATAACTCATTCACAGTAAATTTACGATTTTGATATTCACGGAGGTGTAACACATGGCACATAAAAAAGGTGTGGGAAGTACCAAAAATGGTCGTGACAGTGAATCGAAAAGACTTGGCGTAAAGAGAGCGGACGGTCAGTTTGTTCTTGCCGGTAATATCCTTGTAAGACAGAGAGGAACAAAGATTCATCCGGGTAACAATGTAGGCAGAGGTAAAGATGATACATTGTTTGCTCTGATCGACGGTAAAGTTAAGTTTGAAAGACTTGGCAGAGACAAGAAGCAGTGTAGCGTATACGCTGACTAATTTAGAAACTAATCCCAAAACACTAGGTTTTGGGATTTTTTGCCTAAATAAGGAGGTAATATCTATGTTTACCGATAAAGCAAAAATATTTATAAAAGCAGGGAACGGCGGCAACGGTGCGATTTCATGGCGACGTGAAAAATATGTCCCTGCAGGCGGCCCTGACGGCGGTGACGGCGGTAACGGCGGCAATGTTATATTCCATGTTGATACAGGTATGACAACACTTATGGATTTTAAATATAAGCGTAAGTATGTTGCAAAAACAGGTATGGACGGTGCAGGCAGACATAAAAAAGGAAAAAGCGGTGATGACATTGTTATCAATGTACCCCAAGGAACACTTGTAAGAGATGCAGAGTCAAATCTTGTAATTGCAGATATGTCAGATCCTGAAAAAGACGTTGTTGTAGCCCAAGGTGGTAACGGAGGCTGGGGTAACTCTCATTTTGCGACAGCAATCCGTCAGGCACCAAACTTTGCAAAGAATGGTCAACCTGGTGAAGAACGTGAGGTTATTCTCGAACTTAAGCTTTTGGCAGACGTTGGACTTGTAGGTTTTCCGAATGTAGGAAAATCCACGTTGCTTTCTATGACAACAAAAGCAGAACCAAAAATTGCAAACTACCATTTCACAACCCTTGAGCCAAATCTCGGTGTTGTAGACTTAGGCGACAGACGTAGTTTTGTTATGGCAGATATTCCGGGTATTATTGAGGGGGCATCAGAGGGAATAGGCTTAGGGCACGAGTTTTTACGTCATATTGAACGTACACGTGTGCTTTTACACGTTGTTGATGTATCTTCAATCGAAGGAAGAAATCCTATTGAAGATTTTAAGATAATCAACGAAGAACTTTCTGCATACGATATGGCACTTGAAGAACGTCCTCAGATAATTGTTGCAAATAAGACTGATATTATACAGGACGAAGATGCATATAACACATTTGTCGACGAAATGGAAAAGCGCGGACACAAAGTATTTTCAATATCTGCCGCAACAGGCAAAGGTGTGGACGAGCTTATGAAATACACATATGAGGAGCTTCAAAAGCTTCCGCCGATAATTACATTTGAACCACAGATAGATCTTGATGCTGAACGTTTTGTTGACAAGAGCGGAAAAGGCTTTGAAATTACACGTGATGGTGATACATTCATTATCACAGGCTCATGGATCGAGGCTGTAGGTAACAGCGTAACGTTTGATGATAATGAGAGCCTTGCATATTTCCAACGTGCTTTGATAAATCGTGGTGTTATTGAAGAACTAATAAATATGGGTATTGAAGAAGGTCAAATGGTTCAGATAGGTGATTTGGAATTTGAGTTTGTATATTAAATAAAAAAACTTTTGGAAAAAAATAATAAAAATATTGAATAAATACTTGACAAAATACTCTTATTTGTAGTATAATGTTATACGGTTGTACAAGTTGTTGTATGACTTAGATTATTTCCATCAGGTCCGTTTAGTAATTGACTTGCCGGGGGGAGGGAATATAGGATGTCTGAAATTAGAATTAAAGAAAATGAATCACTTGACAGTGCATTGAGAAGATTTAAGCGTCAGTGTGCAAAATCAGGTGTTATGGCTGAAGTAAGAAAACGTGAGCATTACGAGAAGCCAAGTGTAAAGCGTAAAAAGAAGTCAGAAGCTGCCAGAAAGAGAAAGTATTAATCGAGGCGGACTATGTCTATAAAAGATAAGCTTAAAGATGACCTTAAGACAGCTATGCTTGAGAAGGACACAACGAGGAAGAATGTTGTTCAGCTCATTAAGGCAGGCGTTCTGCAGGTTGAAAAGGATAAAAAAATCACTCTTGATGATGAGGGTGTGTTAGACGTAATTGCAAAGCAGTTAAAGCAACGCAGAGACTCGCTACCGGATTACGAAAAAAGTGGGCGAGATGATTTAATCGCTCAGCTTAAACGAGAAATGGAACTATTGATGGAATATCTTCCGGCTCAGCTTACTCATGATGAGCTTGTGGAAATAGTAAAGGATGCAATCGAAGAAACGGGTGCATCCCAAATAAAAGATATGGGCAAGATTATGGCTGTTGTTATGCCAAAAACAAAGGGCAGAGCAGACGGAAAAGAAATCAATGCCATTGCAAGAGAATTACTTGCGTAATATCGCATAAAATCAAATATTTCGGAACAGCTATGGCTGTTCCGTTTTACGCTGGTATAGCTCAGGGGTAGAGCACTTCACTCGTAATGAAGGGGTCGCGGGTTCAAATCCCATTACCAGCTCCACAAAATCCGTACACGATTAGTGTGCGGATTTTTTACTTATTACTTATTCACTCTTCACTATTACTTAAAAAAATTTGAGTACGAATTTTCTGGAAAGTAATAAGGAATAGTAAAAAGTATTACGAA
>CADBPJ010000193.1 GCA_902796445.1 uncultured Ruminococcus sp.
CAATGGCATTGGTGCAGGACACTGACTATATTCTGCTTGATGAGCCGACATCATTTCTCGATATTGCACACCAGCTTGATTTGATGAGGACACTGCGTGGCCTTGCAGACAATGGAAAGGGCATAGTGTCGGTTTTACACGATCTTCCGCTTGCCTTTACATTTTCTGACACCATTGCAATAATAAAAGATGGCAGAATTGTGCTATGTGATACTCCTGATGTGATTTGTAAATCAGGCATTGTTAAGGACATATTTGGTGTTGATTTATATTATTCAGCTGACAAAAAGAGTTATTTTTATCTATTAGGAAACTCCCCTGTTTTCTAATACAACGAAAATGATTAAGCTAAGGAGTGTGAGTATATGAAAAAATCAATATGCGGAATTGACTGCGATAACTGCGGTTACGGTAAAAATAACGGATGCGTGGGATGTGCCGATTCAAATGGCTGTCCCTTCGGTAAAAAATGCTTTATAGCCGAGTACATAAATATAGGCGGTATGGACAGCTACAATGCATTTAAAGAACAACTGATAGAGGAATTCAATTCACTCAATATTATGGGTATGCCCCAAATTACGGAGCTGATTCCGTTAAATGGTGCGTATGTCAACCTCAAATACCCGATGCCTAACGGAAAAGAAGTCAAGCTTCTTGACGATAATGGCATATATTTGGGTACTCAGGTAGAATGTGAATTTAACGATGGCGAGTTTATTAAATGCTACGGGCTTGTCGCAGGAATGGATTTTCTCATTGTGAGTGAATACGGCGCAAACTGCACCGATCCCGAGCTTGTGGTTTATAAAAAGAGATAAAAACAGATGCAGAACGGACAAAAGCCGTCAGAAATAGTGGCTCTGTAAGTCTGTTGCGGTGTGTTTGGCGAAATGCATTTCCCTCGTGCTTTAGAGCATTTGAGGCAAATATACCGCAACAGATGTATGGGAGCATAAAAAATCATGCGAAAAACACAACAGTCCCTATTTCTCTATCTTCATAACCGAGTCCCCTGCATTTATGGTACAGGCGGGGCGAGTATCAATTTTTGAGTATTCCATACTGTTGGTAATAACCATAGGCGTAGTGGTCATAAGCCCTGCGCCTTTTATAATGTCAGGGTCAAACACACAAAGTAAATCGCCTTTATTAATCCGATCCCCTTCCTTTACCTTTATGTCAAAGCCTTTGCCTTTAAGCTTGACTGTGTCAAGACCTATATGGAGCAGTATTTCACTGCCGAAATCCGATACAATATTTATTGCGTGGTGGGTGTCAAAAATATGTCCGACAGTGCCTGAGCATGGTGAAAAAAGCTTGTTCCCGTCAGGCTCTATGGCGATGCCGACCCCAAGCATACCGCTTGAGAATACCTCATCTTTTACATCACTTAAGGGTATAAGTGTACCCGACATATGTGCGTATAGCATAAACGCTTTACGATCCCGACGTAACCTTCTAAATATATTTTCAAACATAATCAAAACCTCCGTTTATTACTATTCTATACAAATATGTCGGAATTATACAATTATGCAGAAATATATACTCAAACAATAAAAATATATGTTACACCCCATAAAGTCGTAAATGTTATTCGTTGGGTATGATTTTTCCACCCTGAATATTAGAGCATATTTCACGGACAATACCAATTATAAATGATAATTCATCTGAGTTTTTACAAGCAAGAAGTCTTGAAAGTTCGCCGTATTTAGTTTCTAACTTGTCATTGCCGATAAGTGTGTCGATAGTAGTAGCTAAAGCTGTTGAAAGTTTATATGCAGTTTCTAAACTTGGTTTTCTGACAGAGGTTTCAATCTGGCTTATAAAAACGGTAGACACGCCTATTTTCTCGACAAGCTGTTCTTGCGTTAAATGATTCTTGTTCCTTATACGAGCAATATTTTTGCTTTTAGTTTAATATGCTATTAGCTATTTTATTTTTGCTAATTGTTGTGATACAATTGATGGGTGACAAAAAAATATAGGAAAATCAAACCAAGTATGATATAATGTTAATAACCACAAAAACAAATA
>CADBPJ010000194.1 GCA_902796445.1 uncultured Ruminococcus sp.
ACAGCGGTACATGGAAGATATGACGCAATGTTTCGTGCATTTGCCGATTATGTAAACGGCGAAAAGAAAAATCCGTATGACTATGAATATGAAAGAGAACTGCATAAGCTGATATTAAAGGCTTGTGCCGTATAACAGAAAGGAGTAAAAAACAATGAAAGCAATACTTATAAATGATGACAGAAGCTTAAGGTGGGACAATGTGCCCAATCCGCAAATTAAAAGCGAGGAGGTTCTCGTTGAAATTCACGCTGCGGCGTTAAACCGCGCCGACCTTATGCAGCGAGAGGGTGATTATCCGCCCCCACCGGGATGCCCCGATTGGATGGGACTGGAGATTGCGGGTGTAATCGTTGAAATGGGTGAGGAAGCAAAGGCGAAATCAAATTGGAAGATAGGCGATAAGGTATGTGCGCTTTTGGGCGGCGGAGGATATGCAGAATATGCGGCGGTTAAATACGATATGCTTATGCCTGTACCGAATAACTGTTCAATGGAGGAGGCTGCGGCAATCCCCGAAGCATTTGCTACAGCATATCTAAACCTCTTTATTGAGGGCAACATAAAGCCCGGTAACACATTGCTTATGAACGCAGGTGCATCAGGTCTTGCAAGCGTTATCATTCCTATGGCAAAGGCATTCGGTGTAAGAGTAATAACAACTGTTCTTACAGACGAAATAGCAGAGTCAATAAAGCATCTTAATGCTGACAGAGTTGTTGTAACTACAAAAGAGGATATTGCGGCCGTTCTTAAAGAGGAGCTTGATAACGGACATGGTGTTGATGTTGCCATTGACTGTCTTGGCGGTGAGATTATGGGTAAGTGCATACACTTCTTAACTCATGGTGCAAGATGGATTATGATTGCGGCATTGGCAGGTCAGAAAACAGAAATAGACCTTAAGAATATCTATGTAAGAAACGTAAGAATTGTAGGAAGCACATTGCGTTCAAGAACGCCTGCTGTTAAGGCACAGATACTCTCTGAGCTTGTAGAAAAAGTATTCCCGAAGATTGAGAGCGGTGAAGTTAAGCCGACAATCTACAAAACTCTACCAATAACAGAGGCTGAGGCGGCACACGACATTCTATATAAGGGTCAGAATGTAGGAAAGGTTGTTCTTACAGTAAGATGAACAAGCTTGAAATAATTCCCGTAGAGTATGGTAAATCGGTTTTGCCTGAAAGTATGGTATTTTGCGGTGGGGCGGAGGATAAATTCCGCCCTATCGTGTTTATGGTATATCTGATTAAAACGCAGAATAGGCTTATTTTAGCTGATGCGGGTTGTGTGACTATGCCGGGGTTTGATATGCGTGATTTTATCGGACCCGTAAAAGCACTCAAAAAGCTTGATATAAGCACGGAAGATATTACTGATGTAATAATAACCCATGCTCACCATGACCATATAGAATGTGTAAGCGAATTTAAAAATGCGATTATATACATACAACGTGATGAGTACGAGAGTGGAAAGGGATACTTTTGCGAGGGTATGGATATAAGGCTTTTTGATGATGAAATACAGGTGTGCGAGAATGTAAAAGCCGTTAAAATCGGCGGTCATTCAAAGGGCTCATGCATTGTGGAAATTACGGCGGACGATGGAGTAAGCATCATTGCAGGTGATGAGTGCTATTTGAGGGAATGTCTTGATAAGAAGATCCCCACAGGCGCATCTTACTGCCCTGAAAAAAGCCGCCGATTTATTGAGAAATACAGCAGCACAGAATATACAGTTCTGCTGTGTCATGACATTTAATATATTATCTTACGGCTGTTGCGATATATTTGCCTCAAACGCTCTAAACCGCAAGGGAAATGCGTTTTCACCAAACACACCGCAACAGCCTCGTTCTTTTTGTGCATCGCTTACGGCTGTTGCGATATATTTGCCTCAAATGCTCTAAAACCGCAAGGGAAATGCGTTTTCGCCAAACACACCGCAACAGCCTTTTTAATTTAAGGCTTGCAAATTCTATTGATTTATAGTATTATAGAGTTAATAATATCAATGAAAGAGGTATAGCTATGATAGGAATAATCGGTGCAATGGCATCAGAGGTTGATGGATTAAAGGAGTTAATGGAAAATAAGACCGTAGATGTTATTTCAGGTGTAGAGTTTTGCTGTGGCAGTATAGGCGGAAAAAATATCGTTGTGGCACAGGCGGGTGTGGGCAAGGTCAATGCCGCAGTAACGGCACAGACTATGATTTTAAAATATAACACAAAGGCAATTATAAATATCGGTGTTGCAGGGGGGATAAACCCAACATTGAATATAGGCGATATTGTCATTGCAGACAGGACGGTAGAGCATGATATGGACACTACTGCAGTAGGCGATGCACCTGGATTTATAACGGGAATTGACAGGGTGTATATGGACTGTGATAAAGAGATTTCCGAGCTTATGTATCAGGTTTCAAAGGATATGGGAATACATACAATATATGGGGTTGTAGCATCAGGTGATATATTCGTGTCGGAAGACTCTGTCCGAAACAAAATAGCCAACATTTTTAATGGCGCCGCAGCCGAGATGGAGGGCGGTGCAATCGGTCACGTATGTACAATGAATAACGTACCCTTTGCCGTACTACGCGCAATGAGCGATTGTGCAAATAATGACAGTGTGGTAGATTTCCCTGCATTTGCACAAAAGGCGGCAAAGACATCAATAGAAATCATAACGGAATTTTTAAAACGGTACAAAGGTTAATAATAGGGCTGTTGCAACAGCCCTATTATTTTGATGGTAGTTCATCCGTATAGATAAATAAGTCATTTGGTGTACATTCAAATATCTGGCACATAGCATCAATATTTTCATATTGGATAGATTTCGTCTGATTATTTATCATTTTATTAAAATTCTGGTAACTCATACCAAGCTGTTTATAAAGCCAATATTTTGTTTTTCCTTTTTCTTCAAGTAAAGCAATCGCATTAAGTTTAATCATTTTGTATCACCTCAAACCTTATGTATTAGTAACATATTACTACATAAGATAAAAATAGATATAGACTATTGCATTATATAACGAAAACATATATAATATACGTGAGGTGATTTATATATGATTGTTACATTTTGCGGACACGGAAAGGAAACATATAATGATAAAATCAGAAAACATCTGTATGACACTATTGAAACCTTAATCAATCAGGGTGCAAATGAATTTTTACTCGGTGGATATGGTGCTTTTGATTTGCTTGCCGCACACATCGTAAAAGCTTTAAAAACTAAATACCCGAATATAAAATCCATAAATGTCATTCCATATATAGATCGTGAATTTGACTCTGATTTATATGATTGCTCGGAATATCCGCCAATCGAGAACGTTCCAAAGCGGTTTGCTATATTAAAAAGAAACGAGTGGATGGTAAATCGATCTGACATTGTGGTCGCATATGTGGTGCATAGTTGGGGTGGAGCAGCAAAAACTCTTGAATATGCAAAGAGAAAGAGAAAGAATATTATACAGATTAATTCAGTTTTTCAAAAAACTATTGACAAACATAAGAATTTGTGATACACTTTGCATATAATAAGAATAATAAAAACCGCTGAAACAGAAAAAAGTCAGGGTGAGCGTTATTGAGCGAGCGGATTATGGTGTGAGTTCCGCAACGGCTTCCTGAGTAATATGGACTGTTGAGGGCAGTGTTAAATGCACTGACGTTAGACTAACGTTAAAGGTCGGGGTATGTACGTACCCGTAAGAGCATGGTAAATACCGTGAATCAAGGTGGCACCGCGAGTATTTGTATATTCGTCCTTGACAGATTACTGTCGAGGACTTTTTTATTAGTGAAAAGAGGTTATAATCATGATTAAATTAACTAAACGATGGCGGAGCATAATTTTCTAAAGAGAGAAATATACAAATAGTAATATAATGGAGGAAAGAAAAATGAAATTTAATGATGTAGATTTTGACACATATTTTAAAAATTATCCTGATAGTGAGGGTTATTTCGGTAAGTACGGCGGAGTATATATTCCCGATGAATTAAAGCGTGCAATGGAGGAGATAACAGATGCATATCACACGATATGC
>CADBPJ010000195.1 GCA_902796445.1 uncultured Ruminococcus sp.
GCTCTTAAAAATCGCATAGCTAAACCAAAAATCACGGTCGTTATTGATTATTTTATTAGCTGATATAGAAATTCTTAAAATGTCGTTTTAACATACCAAGTGTTAGAAAAGTGTTAGAAGGGTAGTCCGCATTTTCCTTCTCATATAATTAAATGAGCGTGCACCAATGCGTTTGTTGATTTATTTATATAACACCCTTTTTAAGAATGATACACCCGTAAAGCGCAGCCTCACTCGTCATAACTACAGCATATGCCTTTTTGGAACGCTCATAGAATGCAAAACGTTCTATTTTCTCTATTTCCTCGTTCGTGTAAGGCTTAATAATCTTCTTGTATTTATCCCAAATAGGAGTTTCTACCTCATCCCCTGGGACTTTTTCCATTATGTAAACAGGTTTCTGATATGTATCAAGCGGAAATAATTTTAAAATTGCCTCTAAAATTTCCGTTACACCATGACCGTCCAACCTCACACATCTCTCATTCATGCTATGTCCGGGGAAGTTTCCGTCACCTATTACTATTTCATCGCCGTGTCCCATCTCTGCAAGAATTTTTAGAAGTTCGGGCGATATTATATTAGATATTCCTTTAAGCATATTTAATCCTCCTTACTCAGGCTTTGTTTCAAGCTTGAGAGGAAAATCGCCAAGCTTATTTACTTTAAATCCATTATTCTTATACTCTTCATAATTGAATGCCTCAAGCTCATCAATTGCAAGCTTATGGAATTCATAAAAATTTTTCCACCATTCATAACCACTGCCAAGCTCAGCATTAAGATAAGCATCAGCAATATCACACCCCATCGCCGGCGCCACATAAAATGCGCCCATTGCAAGAACATTAACACCGTTACCTGTGATTGCCCGAAGTGCTGCCGGTACACTTTCTACAACGCCCGCATGAACATGAGGGCACTTACTCGCTGCAATATGTATTCCCATGCCTGTGCCGCAGAAAATAAGTGCCCTTTCAAACTCCCCTTCTGAAATCATTGCGCCTACACGAAGTCCCACTCTGTGGAACATCAAATCAGTATCGTCCGGATCCGAATCCGTCTTTACTCCCACATCAGTAATTGTCCATCCCTTTTTCTTCAAATGCCCGCAAACCGCTTCTTTAAGGGGAAATCCCGCAAAATCTGCACCTACCAAAATCTGTTTTTCTTTAACTGTTTTCATCTTTTCAAATCCTTTCTATTGCTTTTATCCATAATTCAGCCATTACAACCTGTCCTGCACGCGTTAAATGTATTCCATCCGGCTCTATCATTTCGCCGGACTCTTTCTTTAATGCATTCTCCAAATCAATGAGAATTGCACCGTTTTTCTCCGCTTCGTCACGAACTTTTTTATTGTACTCAGAGATATTTAAATTATTATTTGTTTTAACCTCAGTATTATAACCGCCGGCATACTTCTGCTCATCCATAGGCGGTATCGTTGATATTACTACTGCCGCACCGCTTTCTTTTGCATCACGAAGAATACTTTCAATATTTTTTCTGTATTCATCTGCATCAACCAGAGATTTCTTGAGTTCACCACCGTAAATATATGCATCGTTTGTTCCTATCATAACCGATACTACTTCCGGCTTGTATCCCTTGATATTCTCGTATGTAAGCCTTAGCATATCTGTTGAGGTTGCACCAGAGATTGCAATGTTCTTGGCCTTAAGTCCGGCTGCCTTTGTGACTATACTGCGATAACCAACACGGTCTTGTGTCATGGAATCACCGATAAAAAGCACACTTTTTCCGTTAATTGACGATGTATTATACTTTTTCGCCAGCATTTTTGCCTTTTCATCAACGTAGTTGTCGCATTCCCTGATATAATTATCAATATACTCTTGATTAATTCCTAAAAGTTCCTTGCTATCAAACTGATTTTCACCGAATGTTCCGCACATTCTTTGAAGACTATACCGTAAAAAGAAATCAACTTCCATACTCCCACCTCAATTCAAAAACATTGTTCTAACCAACTCATACGCAAATAACCAATGCATCTTTTCTGTGGGATGATTTATTCTATTTGATAATAGTGAGTTAATTTCAACATTGTTTTCTTTAAGTTTCTGCCATAACATATTACAGTCACATACTGGTACTCCCAAACGATCACAAAGAACACGTGCTCTGTTAAGATAAATTTCCAGCCATCCTTCGTTTTCATTTTTTGCAACAAGCTCTGCGGTATCATCAATAATTTGACATCCGGTTGGTTGGTCACATTTATCCGTCCTCAGATTGGGAGTCATAAATATTACCTCTGCACCTGATTTAATAATTTGTTCAAAAATACTCTCAAGCGACTTTTCATATTTATCAAGCAGTTTTTCCCCTCTGGAAGCATCATTAAGTCCATAGCAGACAACCACCAGATCAGGGTTATAGTCAAGTACGTCTCTTTGAAGTCTATCAACCCCTAAATCGGCTCGGTCACCGCTTATTCCGGCATTTATAATTACTAAAGGGGTTTCCGTATAGAGCATAGAAAATATCTCACGTATCTTTTCATGATATGCATTTTTCATGTCTATAAACGTTTCAAGTTTATTGTTTTTTACATATACATCAAAGCAACCATGAGTAACGCTGTCGCCCATAAAAGCTATTGTAGGCAGCTTATTATGTCGAATACTCTCCTGTTTTTTACTGATTTTTTCAATGATTTTCATTTGTGAATCCTCCTTTATTGTTTTTTCTGTATTCTCTCGGTGTCATATTTGTATTAGCTTTAAATGCGCTTGTAAACGCCTGCACCGAAAAATATCCTATTTCAGCAGCAATATCTGCCATTTTCATATCAGAATTTTTCATAAGCATTATTTTTGCCTTCTCCATACGCCGTTCATCAATATACTTCTTAATTCCCATTTGTGTACAATCCTTAAAAATCCGCCTCATATGCGATTCGCTGACAAAAAAATGTTTGCTGATATTCTCTACTGTCAACTCAGAACCTATGTTTTTATTTATATACACCTTAACCTCATCTATAAATTTCTGATTTTTGCTTACTTGTTGCTGCCCTACAGCATCAAAAATATAATCGTAAAATTCCATCATGCAATCACACAACTCGCTTATTCTTTCCTGACTTGACAGAATCTCTGCCACAGTATCGGTCACAGCATCACCAAGATTGATACTTCTGTCCATCTCCAAAATATTATGTACCGACACAAACAAAAGCTGCATAAATGCATTTCGCACGATAAGTATATTATTGGTAATATTGGTTTTTAAATACTTTGCAAATTCTTCAAGCAATCCGGGCATCAGTTCTCTCGAACAGGTTTTGATACACA
>CADBPJ010000196.1 GCA_902796445.1 uncultured Ruminococcus sp.
AATGCAGGTACACCTATTGCAAGCATAGTGTCTGATGCACTAAATAGCATTAATATCTTATGAGGTATTATTTCTATCAACACTGTTCCCAATGCCATCAAAAGCACTGCATAGATAATACTTAGCTTAACTGTCCTCATCATTCTGTTTCTGTTTTGTGCGCCGTAGTTGTATGCAACTATAGGCACCATACCGTTATTTAGTCCGAATACAGGCATAAATACGATACTGTTTATCTTGAAGTATATGCCGAATACCGCAACTGCCGTTGACGAAAACCAGATAAGTATTCTGTTAAAGGTAAATGTCATTACGGAGCCTATTGCCTGCATTATCATTGACGGGATACCAACCGACAGAATTGTTTTTATTGTCGATATATCAGGTCCGAACTTTTTAAAGTTAAGTGATATATCATGATTTAGCTTAATATTAAATATTATCGCCAACACTGCCGCAACGCACTGTCCGAGTACCGTTGCAACCGCCGCACCTAATATACCAAGCTCAGGGAATATCCACCATCCGAAAATCAGGATAGGGTCAAATATTATATTTATAACCGCACCTGTTATCTGCGTTATCATACTGTACATTGTACGGCCTGTTGAGATAAGCAATCTCTCAAAAAGCATCTGCGTACACATACCGAACGAGAATACAAGAACACAAGTTAAATACTCAATCCCGTACTCTGTTATCTGCGACATAACACCGCCCGACTGAAAAATGTAGTACGGCTTAACTAAAAATAATCCCGCTATTAAGAATATTACATACGAAATTACAGCTAAAAATATACCGTTTGTTGCCGCCAATGATGCGAGATGATTGTTCTTTTCACCCAAAGAACGTGACAGCAACGCATTTACACCGACACCTACACCGCCTATAACCGCAACAATAAGCATCTGCATTGAAAATGCCATTGATACCGCGGTTAGTGCTTTCTCGTTTATCATAGCTACAAATATGCTGTCTACTACGTTATAGAGTGCCTGTATCAGCATTGAAATCATCATAGGCAACGACATTGTAACGAGAAGCTTGCCTACAGGCATTTCTCCCATCTTATGTGCACTGTTTTTACTCATATATTATCCCTTCTCTTGTATTTGTATTATTCAATTCCCAAAGCAGTTTTTGCAAGCTTGTCCGCCCTGTCATTGTACTTATCGCCCGAATGGCCCTTGACCTTGACAAACCTCACATCAAGCTTTTCTTTTATACTGTCATAGTATTCTTTATATTTTGTTGTGCCCGATTTTGTGGTTTTCCAATCGCTTGTACACCATTTTTCTATGCCTTGGTAATCATAGTATATATCAAGCTTATCAATACCGTGTTCAATGCAATATTCCATTGCCGCACGGGCACCCATTATTTCGCCCGCAACATTACGCATCGTGGCAAGCTCAGGATCAAGAAATGCTTTGTTCATTTCAATTTCTGTATCACCGACAAAAATCACGGCACCATAAGAAAACTCTGTGGTTTTTACGTTATAGCTGCCATCAACATACGCAACCGCCGCATCGTCACGCACCGCTGTGCTGTTATCGGATTTTTCACCCATCATAAAGCTTTCCGCCTCAGACAGAGTAGGAAAGCTTTTATATTCCGCACCGCCAAAGCCATGCACATTTTCTTTACATTCGTCCCAGCTCGTATATATACCCGGGTTTTTGCCGACTCTTACGGCGTAGAATTTTTTTGCCATAAATTTTAATCCTCTTACATTTTTTAAGTTTAGGAGAAAATCGTTCAGGTCGCCGCTTTGCAGTGAGCGATGCTTTACGAGTGTACTGTCCCGAACGAAAAGCGGTGAGATGGACGATTTTATTCGTCGGCTATGATGATACTTGTTCCGTTGCTCTCCAATGCACTGCTCCATTCGCTGTCAAGCCTTACGTCCGTTATAAACTTATCAAGCTTGCTTATAGGCGCAATAATGGGTATTCCCATTTTGCCAAGCTTGTAATGGTCGCACAAAAATATAACGGAGTCTGATGATTCAAGCATTGCACGCTTGATTTCTGCCTCCTCCTCTGTTGAGTCAACAAGTCCTCGGTTGAGTGTTATGCCACGACACGAAAAGAAGAATTTATTTGCCGCAAAATTTTGACGTATCATTTTTTCTGCGTATCTGCCGTTATACGACATACTCCTCGCGCGGTATAGCCCGCCTGTACATACTACACGTATGTTATCACATTCGGAAAGCTCCGTCATAACACTTGCTGCGTTTGTAATAACAGTAAGTCCTTGCTTATCCTTTATGTTACGTGCAAGATGCAATGCTGATGTGCTTGCATCAAGAAATATAGTATCACCGTTACGGATAAGAGATGCGGCGCGCCTGCCTATTCTCTGTTTCAAATCCGAATTTACAGTATCACGTTCTTTAAATCCAAGCTCCGAGCCTGACGCACCGACAAGGACTGCTCCGCCGTATGTACGTACTAAAACACCTTGCTTTTCAAGCTTTAGAAGGTCACCTCGTATGGTTTCGGGTGTTACGTCAAATTGCTTTGATAGCTCTGTTACCAACACACTTTTATTGGCATTTATCATTTCTTCAATCTGTGTCCGTCTTTCAAC
>CADBPJ010000197.1 GCA_902796445.1 uncultured Ruminococcus sp.
AAGGTAATCACATTTTCGAGATTGTGCAACCTGGTTTTTTCTAAACTTGGTCCCTTGCGTATGAAATACATAGACGGCGCAGGAAAGCAAATTATTGCCGCCGAAACAATACGCTCTTTGCAGGGCAAACTCAATACACTTGCACGCACAATACACCGCAAAGGTTTTGCATCTGACATTGTGAGCTTAGTATCAGAATTTAAACGCTATGGCATCAATCCTGAACTTTTGGCATCTGCCGCAAACGAAGTTGAAAGCGACGACCTATCCTTAAAGCTCAACGATATATCAAAAATATATGAAGTGTATGACAACCTGTTAAACAGTAGTTCCGCCGACGCAGAGGATAACTTAAACCTTGTTATCCCTAAACTTAAGGAATGTATCTTTTTAAATGGCAGTTTATTCATACGTCATTTTCGCTCTTTCACACCCGTTGAGCTCAACGCAATAGGTGAGCTTATGCAAATGCTTGACGTATATGTTGACCTCTGCTGTGACGATATATATAAAAGCTCTGATTTGTTTTCCTCATCAGCAGAAACAGGCAGAAGGCTTATTGAAACAGCCGAAATGCACAACATACCATATTCCGCTCCCGTAAAAATAGCGGATAACCCTATCGAAAGCGAAATTGATATCCTTGTAGGCAACTACTTTGCACCATATCCCAAACCCCAAAAAAGCACACCCGACAACGTGAAAATATTTGAGGTATCCAACAATTACAGAGAGGCAGAAGCCGCCGCAGATTTAATTCTGAGGCTATGCAGAACGGAGGGACGTAAATTCTCTGACTTTTTGATTTTAGCAAGAAACACCGATACATATAATCGGATAGCACCTGCTATATTCGAGTCAAGAGGAATTGACATCTTTCTTGATAAAAGGAGAAGTATTATTTCTAATCCTCTTGTACGGCTGATAACAACTTCTCTGGACATTATAGCAAACGGCTATTCCTATGAGAGGATTATGACCCTTGCAAGAACAGGTATAACAACCGCAACCGATAATGAGGTTGACAGCTTTGAAAACTATCTGCTTGCTGTCAATCCATCATATGCTATGTGGAATGACTCCGTATGGACGTATTGCCCCAAAGGTTATGACATAGATGAAATCAACACAACCAGAGGCAAGATAACACGCTTTACCGAATGTATGAAAGCTGAACTTTCGGGCAGACGAAACGCAGAGGAATTCTGCAATGCCATATTAAAGGCAATGGACACGGCTGAACTGTCAAATTGTATATCCGCCCTGTGTGAGTCTTTTTCCGCTCAAAATATGTCGTATCTTGCAGAGGAATACAGACAGGTATGGAACAGCGTTATATCGGTAATATCGCAAATTTCTGTCCTTATGGACGACGAATATATATCCAGGCAAGACTTTTATGAGCTTTTTAACAATGCTTGCAACGGCATAAACGTAGGTCTTACACCCCAAACCCAAGGCAGTGTTGTGTTGAGCAGTATTGACACCTTTCGAAACAGCGGAACGCCTGTTGTCATTGTCTTAGGTATGACCGATGGTGTTTTTCCTATGCCTCACACATCTGAGGGTATTATCTCCGATGCAGAACGTCACGAGCTTTATAATCACGGAATACAGTTAGCCCCGGGAGCGGACTTTAAGCAACACGAGGAGCAACTCCTTATATACTCCGTTCTCTCTGCCCCATCAGAGAAACTATATCTGTTTTGCCCTATGACAAATGCAAACGGAACACCTCTTGCACCCTCGTCAATATTAAAGAGGATAAAAAACAAAGTTTTCCCCAATATTGAGGTTTACAATCCCGACCTGAGTGGCGATATACTTCACGGCTCGGAGGGCAAGGAGGCGGCATTCGAGATTTTATGCACTATTCTTGCAAAGGCAGGCGGCGACCATACTCAGCTAAAGCCTTCGGAAGCAAAGCTATATAAGCTGTTTGCCGACGACAAAGACTATGCAGAAAAATTGGCTGATATAGTATACGCAATGGATAATCATAAACCCGAAAAGCTGTCAAGAGCCTCCGTAGATGCCATCTACGGCACACCGATTAGGTTAAGTGCATCAAAGCTCGAAAAGTATAACGCGTGTGCATATTCATTCTTTTTAAGCTATGGTCTTATGGCATCAGAGCGGGACATTGCAGGCATAGAGGCACGCAGCACAGGTACTATTCAGCACGAGGCACTGTATAGATTTTTTTCAGAATTGAAGTCTGCAAATACGGACTTTTCAAGCATAACAAAAGAGGATTGCTACAAGCGTATGTACTCCCTTGTAAAAGATGAAGCAATAAAGAGCAGTGAGCTTTTATACGAAAGCTCTTCGTACTATAAATATATCACCACAAAGATGCAAGGGATTGCCTCCCGCACAGCCTGGGAGGTTATAAAATTCTATCGCTCAAGCAAATTCCGTCCTATCGGCTTTGAAATACGAATTGATACTGACGGAGAAATCCCACAGCTTGAAATATCAAACGAGGATGGTAACCACATTGCAAACTTAAAAGGAATAATAGATAAGGCGGATATGGCTGAAATCAACGGCAAAAACTATATTGCAATCACAGACTATAAATCATCAAGCAAACCCCTTAACTACAATCTTGTTCAGGCAGGTGTAAACATACAACCGCTTTTATACTCCGATATA
>CADBPJ010000198.1 GCA_902796445.1 uncultured Ruminococcus sp.
ACATAGGAAATTGCTCGTTTTGAGTGAGCAATTTTGCTTGTTCAAAAAAAGCGCTCCTACCTGCCCCCAAGATTGGGGGTCAGGGGGTTGATTCGTTATAAACGCTTTTTTACAATGAATTTACTTTTTCCAAAACGGCAACTTCGTCTGTTCCTTCGACAGTGTAATATATGCCGCCGCTTATTTTATATCCTATAAATCCTGACTCTGTGGGAATAACCGTTCCTGACAGAGTTTCGTCAAACGGCTCACTTTCCGTAACAGAAACCTCTTCTTCTGCATGATGGTTGTCTATTCTTGCCACAGCAACAGTTAGTTCATCAGATTGCGGAGCAATCTCACTTTGCGGTGTCTCTTTAGGTGACACAGGCACTTCTGTAGTCTGCGGATTTGACGTTACGGCAGGCTTCGGCTTTGCGGATACTTTCGGTTTTAGGGTTGCCGTTGGTGCTATCGTATTTTCAGGCTCTATCTTAGGTGTTTGTGTCTGCGTATCTATTGCGATAAACTCCGTTTTCGGCATTTGTGACGGCACAATGGTTTCAGATATAACTCCGCTTGTGTCCGTCTCAAAGCTATATTCATGTACTGCGGCAAATATCATAACTGCCGCCGCAACAGTGCCTATAGCAGCTTTAAAAGGTGTGATAACGTGAATTTTGTGTCTTGATGGCTTTATATCGCGCACCGCCTCACGCAGTGAGTCGCTTGCATGAATATCATCAAACACAGCTTTATATTCACTTACAAGCTTTTTTTCGTCCAAGCCATCACCCCTTTTCCATTATCTCCTTAAGCATATTACGGCCACGATGGAGCTGTGATTTCACTGTTCCCGCTGTCGCACCGATTATTTTTGCTGTTTCCTCTACCGAATAGCCTTCATAATAGTGCAGATGGATTACCGTACTGTATTTCTTCGGCAGTTTCATAAGGGCATAGTACAAATCGCTTTTTACCTCGTCCTCGTATGAAATATCCTCGGACAACTCGCCTGTCTTTTTATACCACGACGATGAGAACAAATCCTTTGTAAGATTAATTGTCACTCTTAAAAGCCAGGCCTTTAAATGTTCCTCGCTTTCAAAGCCCTTTTTTTCGCCGAGGAGCTTCACAAATACATCTTGAGTAATATCCTCTGCATAATGCGAAGATTTTGTTCGCGACAAAGCAAGCCTATAGATTGTATCTATATACTTGGCTGCGATTTCATCATATGTATAGCTATACATAATATTTCCTCCGCTTTCAATAGTAATACGATTTAACCAGGTAAAAGGTTGCATAAAAGTTCAAAATTCTTTACACAAAATGTTACACTCTAATATGTAACTTTTCTGCTAATAGGACACCGAGCAATTTCCTATGTTATAAAATGAGTCCCGCAACTAAATATGTAATATACGCACATACCCATGCTATAACACATTGTCCCACGACTACTGTAAATGCCCATCTTCCGCCAAGCTCACGTTTTACGGACGATACTGCCGCAACGCAAGGTGTGTAAAGTAAAGAGAACACAAGCAACGCACAAGTCGAGGCTTGGTTAAGAATACCCGTTATATTGCCGTCCGTCAAAACACTTAGCGTTGAAACAACGCTTTCCTTAGCCATAAAGCCTGCCACAAGTGATGTGCAGATACGCCAATCGCCAAAGCCAAGAGGGGCAAATATGGGGGCAATAAGTCCTGATATGCTTGAAAGAATACACGTTTGCGTTTCCGTTACCATATTCATTCTGTAGTCAAAGGTCTGCAAAAACCAGATTACAATAGATGCAACAAAAATTACGGTAAAGGCACGGGTTAAGAAATCCTTTGCCTTATCCCAAAGTAGCATCATAACATTTTTAAGTCCGGGCATACGGTAGTTAGGAAGCTCCATAACAAATGGCACAGCATCTCCGCGAAATACCGTTTTACCCAATATCAATGCCGCAATAATTCCGACTATTATTCCTATAAAATACAATGCAATCATTACAAATCCCGCACTATTTGGGAAAAATGCATTTGCAAAGAATGCATAAATAGGCAGTTTTGCAGTACAACTCATAAACGGAGTAAGAATAATCGTCATTTTCCTGTCACGTTCACTCGGCAGTGTCCTGGTCGACATAACGGCAGGCACCGTACAGCCAAAGCCTATGAGCATCGGGACAATGCTTCTGCCCGACAAGCCAATTTTACGTAACAGCTTATCCATAACGAATGCCACACGTGCCATATACCCGCTATCCTCCAAAAGTGAGAGGAAGAAGAATAGTATAATGATTATGGGCAAAAAGCTCAATACACTTCCTACGCCCGTGAATACACCATCAATTACAAGCGAATGTATTGCCTCGTTTACGTCCCAGCTTGTAAACATCGCATCTACCTGCTCCGTAAAGAGTTCTATGCCTGTTTCCAAAATTCCTTGGAGCCATGCGCCAAAAACATTAAATGTCAGATAAAACACTGCCGCCATAACAAGTACAAAAAACGGAATTGCTGTGTACTTACCCGTAGCCACCTTATCAATTCTGCGGCTACGCTCATGCTCCTTTGATTCTTTTGGCTTTATAACTGTTTCAGAGCAGATCTTGTTTATAAACGAAAACCGCATATCCGCAATTGATGCCGCACGGTCAAGGCCTCGCTCCTTTTCAAGCTGGGATATAATATGCTCAAGCATTTCTTCTTCGTTTCCACTAAGCTTTAACAATTTTAATATATCATCATCGCCCTCAATAAGCTTGCTTGCGGCAAACCTGATTGGTATGCCCGCCTCCTCTGCATGGTCACCAATAAGGTTCATAATACCATGCAGACATCTATGTAC
This sequence comes from uncultured Ruminococcus sp., assembly GCA_902796445.1. Taxonomy (GTDB): domain Bacteria; phylum Bacillota; class Clostridia; order UBA1381; family UBA1381; genus Ornithomonoglobus. The sequence continues at coordinate 2,827 of CADBPJ010000198.1, forward strand.
CGCTCCGCCGTTTGCTGTCTTGTCACAGAAATCTATATCTGCGGGACGTTCACGGTAACGTGCAATATGCATTGCGTGTCCGATAAGCTCGTCAATACCCTCATTCTTCGATGCAGAAATCGGCACAACGGGAATACCCAGCATTTCTTCGAGCCTGTTTATGTAAACAGAGCCGCCGTTGCCACGCATTTCGTCCATCATATTAAGTGCCAACACCATAGGAATATCAAGTGACATCAACTGTATTGTAAGATACAGATTGCGTTCAATATTCGTTGCATCAACTATATTTATTATGCAATCAGGTTTTTCTTCGAGAATAAACTGACGTGTCACAAGTTCTTCATTACTGTATGGCGACATTGAATATATACCGGGCAAATCCGTAATCTCCGTATTTGGTTTTCCCTTTATCTGACCGCTTTTTCTGTCAACCGTAACACCCGGGAAATTGCCCACGTGCTGATTTGCACCCGTAAGACGGTTAAAAAGTGTCGTCTTTCCGCAGTTCTGATTTCCTGCCAAGGCAAAAGTAATTTTTTTAGATTTATCAATAGGCACCTGACCTGTATGTATATGATACCGTCCGCCCTCTCCAAGACCTGGATGTTGAGGAGCACGCAAATTTTTCTTTTTCTCAACGCTATATGTTTTTGGTTCGTCTATGGGAATTACCTGTATTTTTTTTGCATCATCAAGACGTAAAGTCAGCTCATAGCCATGTATCATCAATTCTACAGGATCGCCCATAGGCGCATACTTGACCATCTTTACCTCTGTACCGGGGATAACACCCATGTCAAGAAAATGGCGACGCAATACACCCTCACCGCCTACATCTGTTATTTTTGCCCATTTTCCAATCTCAATATCCTTTAATGTCATATATATGTCCTCACGTTCCAAATATACTCTTGCTAATTGTATCACACTTTTGAAAAATTATAAAGTATTTTATCAAAATATTTTGAAAAAAATCGAATTTATTCATAATTTGTTTTTAAAAATTTAATTAAAACCCCTTTAATAATATAGAAAATTATGGTATACTATTCATATTAAAGCTTACTACAATGAAGAAAAGAGGGATTTGTTATGACTAAAGTGTTAGTGGTAGACGATGATGCGAATATCGTCAAGTTAATAAAGCTATATCTCGAAAAAGAAGATTACACAGTTGTTACAGCATCAAATGGTATCGAAGCCTTAGATGTGTACAAGCGTGAGAACCCATCAATTATTGTCCTTGATATTATGATGCCACAGCTTGACGGCAACGGGGTATGCCGTGAAATCCGCAAAACATCAGATGTGCCGATTATTATGCTTACGGCAAAGGGCGAAACCTTTGATAAGGTATTGAGTCTTGAGCTTGGTGCCGATGACTATATCGTAAAACCCTTTGAGCCAAAAGAGCTCGTGGCACGAATTAAGGCAATCCTAAGACGCAGCGAGACAAAAAATGAAAAGTCTGACGATAAGATTGTTCAGCTTGATAAGCTTGAAGTCAATCTTGTAAATTATGAGCTGAAAATTGATGGTAAAACCCTCGAAATTCCGCCAAAGGAGCTGGAGCTGTTGTATTTCCTTGCATCACACCCGAACCGCGTGTTTACACGTGAACAGCTGCTTGAAGAGGTTTGGGGTTTTGATTATTTTGGCGATTCACGTACTGTAGATGTACACATAAAACGTCTGCGGGAGAAGCTTGAAGGTGCAGAAGCAAATTGGCAGTTGAAGACTGTGTGGGGTGTTGGATATAAATTTGAAGTTCACTAATTATCGTTTAAACAAAAATTGGCGTGGTTTTCCTACATTTAAGAGCATATTCGGCAGAATGTTCTGGACATATGTCGTAATCTTGGTGGTTATCTTTACAACCATTATTGTATCTATGTCGGCACTCTTTTCTCACTTTAATGAGAAAAAAGCAATAGAGTCACTGAACTCCGTTGCAAGAACCATAGAGGATTGGACGATTGCTCTACAGGTGGAGCAACATGATGAGATGTCAATTCTTGCATACTGCCGCTACCTTGAAACCTGGAGTAAATACACTAATTCAGAAATACTTATTGTAACCCGTACAGGAGACGTATTTGATTACACAGGCAAGGTAAAGTCTGTACCCCAGAAGGTACTCAATAATATTGAAAGCGGCAAGGTTGTTACTTTTAAATCAGATTTTGACAATGCATATGACGAGCGTGTTCTGAGCATTTCATATCCGATGCGGTATAAAAACACACAGATAGGTGCAATAGTATTCAACAAAAGCCTGCCTGCAATGCGGAGTACAGTTTTTGAAATGATTATGATGTTTGCTATGGCATCGCTTGCATCGCTTATTGTGTCATTTATAATTGTATATTTTCAGGCAAAGAAAATTTCAAAGCCCATAGTACAACTCAATCATGCGGCACAGAATATTGCAAAAGGCGATTTCAGCGAACGAGTAGAAGTAACAAGCCACGACGAGATTGGCCAGCTTTCCTCTACATTTAATTTTATGGCAAGCTCTATTGAGAAATCAGACAAGAGCCGACAACGGTTCATTTCCGATGTATCTCACGAAATACGCACACCAATGACCAGCATAACAGGGTTCGTTGAAGGAATGCTCGACGGGACTATCAAAGAAGAAGATCGGAATGATTATTTGAAAATTGTCCGTGATGAGTCAGTAAGACTTACTAAGCTCGTTAATGATATGCTTGAAATGTCAAAACTGCAATCGGAGGATTACAAAATCAACATTGCGCCCTTTGATATAAATAATTTGATATGTTTATCGCTTATAAGCCTTGAAAAGAAATTAGAGGAACAAAACAAGGACGTAGACGTTGATTTCCGAGTTGAACAGCTTATGACCTTGGGCGACAAGGACCAAATTCAACGTGTCCTTATAAATCTTTTAGACAATGCCATTAAATTCAGCTTGCCGAATACAAAGATTACTGTCAAAACATCAATCGAAAAAGGTAAAGCACATATTGCCATTTCAAACATTGGTGACAAGATTGAGCAGGAGGATCTAAAGTATATATTCGACAGATTTTACAAAACCGATAAATCACGTGAGTGTGACCGCACAGGTTCAGGCTTAGGCTTGTCATTTGTAAAGAACATTCTTCGTCTGCATAATCAGACGGTAACGGTCAAGAATGAAAAGAACGAAAATGATGACAATTATACAACTACATTTGAATTTACATTGGAACTAAATTAGGGGCTGTTGCGTTAAGCAACGGCCCCTTGTGGGTTAAATGAATTTAGCGCAGTCCACAACTACTTTAACATTCTGTTCACTGCACTAATCAATGCATAAATTGATGCTGTGGATATGTTTTCATGAACACCAACGCCCCAAAATACCTGCTCGTTATCGTCATTGTTCTTTATGGCAATATATGTTGCCGCCTTTGATGATGATTTTCTCTCTAATGCATGCTCTGTGTATGCACATATCTCAAAATCAGTATCTAACAGTTTTCTCAGTCCTACACACAATGCATCAAGAGGGCCATTACCTGTACCTGACACAAGCGATGTTTGAGAGTTATACTCGATAGTAGCACTTACGATGGTTGTGTTATCGTCATGCTGTGCATTGTATGTCTGCAATTTCATCGGCTGTATTACGTTTAGATATGTACTTTTGAATGCCTCGTAAATCTCATCATTATCAAGCACTGTATGCTTCTGGTCTGACAAGTCATTTATAAGTGATGAAAATTCTGTAAGCATATTCTTTGGCAATGTGTATCCAAATTTCTTTTCCATTACATAGCTTACACCGCCCTTACCTGACTGGCTGTTTATCATAATCGGCTCATACTTTCTGCCAATGTCTGCAGGATCGATTGTAAGATACGGGTTTGCCCATTTGTTATCGGGATGCTCGTCAAACATATCAAAGCTTTTCTTGATTGCATCCTGATGGCTACCTGAGAATGCAACGTATGCCATATCGCCTGCATATGGGTGGCGTGAATGTATAGGCATCTTGTTGAATTTCTCAAACACTGCAATAGTTTCGTCAATATTGCTCAAATCAAGCTCTGGGTCAATACCTTGTGAGAACATATTTAGTGCAATAGTTACAATGTCCGCATTACCTGTTCTCTCGCCATTACCAAAGAGTGTTCCCTCAACACGGTCAGCACCTGCCAATATTGCAAGCTCTGATGATGCGACACCTGTGCCTCTGTCATTATGTGCATGAACGCTTATAATCAGATTTTCACGGTTCTTCAGGTTTTTGCACATATACTCTATCTGGTCAGCGTATATGTTTGCTGTTGCAACCTCGATAGTTGATGGCAGGTTTATTATAACCTTCCTATCAGGTGTCGGGCAGAATATTTCGTTTACCGCATTAACTACCTCAACTGCATATTCAGGCTCTGTACAAGTAAAGCTTTCGGGTGAATATTCATAACGTATATTACCCTTTAGCTTTGAATCGACAAGCTCTTTTACAAGCTTTGCACCGTCAATAGCAAGTTGCTTGATTTCTTCCTTGCTCTTTTTGAACACTACCTCACGTTGCAGAGTAGACGTAGAATTATACAAATGCACGATTGCGTTCTTTGCACCATCCAATGCCTCTATCGTTTTCTCGATTATATGCTCACGTGCCTGCGTAAGCACCTGGATTGATACATCATCAGGAATTCTGTTCTCGTCGATAAGACGGCGGACAAACTCAAACTCCGTACCTGATGCTGCAGGGAAACCCACCTCGATTTCCTTAAAACCAAGCTTTACAAGGTAATCAAAAAACTCCAGCTTCTCATCTGTTGTCATAGGAGAATAAAGTGCCTGATTACCGTCACGCAAATCAACACTGCACCATATAGGTGCTTTCTCTATTACTTTATCGCACCATCCACGATTTTGTAGCGGTATAGGTGCGTACATTCTTTTATATTTATGATAATTCATAGCCATCGCTGTTAGCTCCTTTCACAAAAGCAAAAAAATGCCTTTGATATATTCTTCAAACTATATCTATCCCATTATATGTATCTTTCATTTTACAATATTTTACCGCTTTTGTCAATAGCTTTCGTTCGGAAATTACTTGATTTATTTACAATTTTGATGTATAATACCGTTTAAAGGAGTGTGATTTTAAATGAAACAAATTAAAACGGATAAAGCACCTGCGGCAATAGGTCCGTATTCACAGGCAATAGTGTCGGGAAATACCGTATACTGCTCAGGTCAGATACCCATTAACCCCAAAACAGGCGATATACCCGAAGGTGTTTCTGCTCAGGCCCATCAGGTGTTTACAAACATTAAAAATCTTCTTGAGGCATCAGGCACAAGCATTGATAATGTAATAAAAACATCTGTTTTCATCAAGAATATGAACGACTTTGCCGAGATAAACTCTATCTATGCACAGTATTTCACAGAGCCGTATCCTGCACGTTCCTGCGTTGAGGTTGCGCGTCTGCCGAAGGATGTACTTCTTGAAGCAGAGGTTATTGCAGAAATATAATGTATAAAACCCCCCTTAATTGTAAATACTTGGTATAAAGTTATTTACAAAGGGGGATTTTTTTTGAAAGATCTTACTAAAAAAGTTGTAATATTGGAAAATCTTGCTTCGCCCTATGTTCATCAGGCGATTATAGTAATGCGTGACTACAACCCTAAGCTTGAGGCTAAAGCCGTCATTGAGGCGGAGCGTATAGTTGATGCATATCTCAGCGATATGAAATTAAAAAGCGGAGAGAACCGTAAACGTCCCATCCGCCGTAAAAGATCATATCTTGCCTATCTTGCAGTTTCTGCAATATCGGTACTATGCTCTGTATTCATTATGAAATTATTTTAATTGTCTGCCCTCAGGAGTTGCAGTAGTAACAGGTGTTCGTTGTTCTTGCGGTCTTAGCGCAGAGTCTTTCCACTGGTTATAGAAAGACACACTCACAATCGCACCCCATATTAAAACAATGCCCAAGACGATC